>NZ_JBHFJB010000034.1:4684-27863 GCF_057334555.1 Pseudomonas sp. AGC41 | reverse complement strand
CCCCCCACAGAAGTTCTTGCCAGCGAAGTTCAGCCAGGCTCCACCGTCCCGATGAAGTTCGCCAGCTCGGCCGTCTGCGGATCGGCGAACAGCACCTTCGGGTCTCCCACTTCATGCACCTTGCCCTGGTGCATGAACACCAGCTTGTCCCCCACCTCCCGGGCGAAGCGCATTTCATGGGTGACCATGATCAGCGTCATGCCTTCCTTGGCGAGTTGGCGAACCACGCTAAGCACTTCGTTGACCAGCTCCGGGTCCAGGGCCGAGGTGATTTCATCGCACAGCAGCACCTTCGGCGACATCGCCAGGGCGCGGGCGATCGCGACTCGTTGCTGCTGTCCGCCGGACAAACGGTCCGGGAAGGCGTCGAATTTCTCGCCGAGCCCGACCCGCTCCAGCATCTGCCGCGCCAGCTCGGCCGCCCGGGCTTTGGGCACTTTTTGCACAACCTGGGGCGCGAGCATCACGTTCTCGCCGACCGTCAGGTGCGGGAACAGGTTGAACTGCTGGAACACCATCCCGACTTTCTGGCGCAGGCTGCGCAAGTCGGCGCGTGCCGCGTCGAGGTACTCGCCATCGACTTCGATCACGCCGTCGTTAATCGATTCGAGACCGTTGAGGGTGCGCAGCAAGGTGGATTTTCCCGAACCGCTGCGGCCGATGATCGCCACCACCTGGCCTTCCTCGACGCTCAGGTCGATGCCTTTGAGCACGTGGTGATCGCCGTAGTACTTATGCAGGGCGGAAATTCTAAGCAGAGGCATGCAGTCTCCTTTCCAGGTAGCGCGCGCTGAGGGACAAGGGGTAACAAAGGAGGAAATAACCGAGGGCCACCAGGCCGTAGACCATGAACGGCTCGAACGTGGCGTTGGCGAGCATGCCGCCGGTCTTGGTCAGTTCGGTAAAGCCGATGATCGAAGTGACGGCCGTGCCCTTGACCACCTGCACGGAGAAGCCCACGGTCGGCGCCACGGCAATCCGCAGGGCCTGGGGCAGAATCACGTAGCGCAACTGCTCCAGCGGGTTGAGCGCAAGGCTCGCGGACGCTTCCCATTGGCCGTTGGAAATCGAATCGACACAACCGCGCCAGATCTCCGCCAGGTAAGCGCTGGTAAACAGCGTCAGGGCAATCGCCGCAGCCATCCAGGGCGAAATTTCCACTCCGGCCAGGGCCACGCCAAAGAACACCAGGAACAATTGCATCAACAGTGGCGTGCCCTGGAACAGCTCGATATAGGTCCGGGCGATATTACGCGGCAGGGCGCGTTTGGAGATGCGCAGCACCATCACCAGCAAGCCGATCACACCGCCGCCAATAAATGCCACCAGCGACAGCGCCAGGGTCCATTGCAGGCCGGTGAGCAGGTTGCGCACCACGTCCCAGAAAGTGAAATCGCTCATTGGCTGCTCCTGGCAATGTAGCGACGCCCGATCCAGTTGAGAAACTGGCGGATCAACAGCGCCATGCACAGATAGATCAGCGTCGTCAGCGCGTAGGTTTCGAACGCGCGGAAGTTGCGCGACTGGATGAAATTGGCGGCGAAGCTCAGCTCTTCGGTGGCGATCTGCGAACAGACGGCGGAGCCGAGCATCACGATGATGATCTGGCTGCTCAGCGCTGGCCAGACCTTGCCCAGGGCCGGCAGCAAGACCACGTGGCGGAACGCTTCGAAGCGGCTCATCGCCAGCGCCGCGGCGGCTTCCAGTTGCCCTCGCGGGATGGCCTGGATACCGGCCCGGATGATCTCGGTGGAATACGCGCCGAGGTTGATCACCATCGCCAGCACCGCCGCCTGCCACTCGGAAATCTGCAAGCCCAGGGACGGCAAGCCGAAGAAGATGAAAAACAGCTGGACCAGGAACGGCGTGTTGCGGATCAACTCCACGTACACGCCGAATATCGCCGCAAACGGGCGGATATTCCACGCCCGAACCAGCGCCCCGACGATGCCCAGGCCAACCCCGAGCAACGCGCCGATGGCCGTCAGTTCAAGGGTGAACAGCGCGCCGCGCAACAGCAGCTCGGTGTTTTGCACCACCGGCAGGAAATCGAACTGATAAGCCATGCTCAGCCTCTCAAGCGACGTTCAGAGGTCGGCCGGCAGCGGCTGCTTGAGCCAGGTCTGGGCATTTTTCTCCAGGCTGCCGTCGGTCTTGGCCGTAGCGAGGATCTGGTTGACCTTGTCCAGCAGCGCCGGCTCGTTCTTGTTCACGCCCACGTACACCGGCGAGTCCTTGAGTTTCACTTTCAACGCCGGAACGCGCTTGGGGTTGCGCTCGCTGATGGCGACCATCACCACGTTGCCGCTGGCGATCAGGTCCACCTGGCCGGCCAGGTAGGCGGCGATGGTCGAGTTGTTGTCTTCGAAGCGCTTGATGGTGGTGCCTTCGGGGGCGACCTTGGTCAGCTCGATGTCTTCGATGGCGCCACGGGTGACACTGATGGTCTTGCCCTTGAGGTCGTCCAGGCCATTGATGGCGGCGTCAGGCGGGCCGAATACGGCCAGGTAGAACGGCGCGTAGGCGCTGGAGAAATCGATGACTTTTTCACGCTCCGGGTTCTTGCCCAGGCTGGAAATCACCAGGTCGACCTTGCCGGTGGTCAGGAACGGGATGCGGTTGGTGCTGTTGACGGGCGTCAGTTCAAGCTTGACCTTGAGCTGGTCGGCCAGCAGTTTCGCCGTGTCGATGTCCAGGCCGCGTGGCTTCATGTCCGGACCCACGGAGCCGAACGGCGGAAAATCCTGGGGCACCGCAACCTTGAGCGTACCGCGCTTGACCACGTCTTCCAGGCCATCGGCGTGGGCGGGCAACTGGCAAAGCATCAGGCTGGCAAACAGGGCAGTGAGCAGGACGCTGCAACGCTGGATCATGGTGAATCTCCGCGGTCGATGATGTGATTTCGCTGATCGGACAGAGCACAGGCCATGCCAAAGGCTTCGTTGATCGACCAAAGCCGCGTTTTTGCTAGCGGGCATCGGTCTGACTGGTCTGAACAGTTGCGTTGCGTTTCGCACCTTTATCGAGCGTTGGTACAGGCCGCCGAACCCTGCTGGGGCACGACTTGCCGGGGGCTTCGAATAGCTTTACAACTAGCCGCTCATTGACTCGGTCTACCTGAAAAACCATGAATTCCATTGCTCGTGCTGTGCCTGAAGTGGCGCTGCAAGCCATCCGCAAACTCATCGCCGACGAAGGCTTCGGTCCAGGCGATGCGTTGCCCTCGCAACGGGACCTGGCCTTGCAACTGGGGGTGAGCCGGGCGTCCCTGCGTGAGGCGCTGTCATCACTCAGTGCCCTGGGGATGATCAGTGTGCAGCCGGGCCGGGGCGTATTCGTGCAATCGCCAGCGCAGGAACCGCGCAGCGAATCGACACCGGGGTGGCCCTTCGCGGCCCAGGCCTCGCCCGTGGATATCTTTCAGCTGCGCTATGCCCTCGAAGGTTTTGCAGCTGGATTGGCAGCCGTGACGTTGAGCGTCGATGAACTCGATGCGCTGGACGATAACGTCGAGGCCATGCGCCGAGAATTGAAGGCTGGGGATTTCGATGCGGCGGCCCAGCTGGATTTCGAATTTCATCGGCGCATCCTGCTGGCCAGCGGTAACCAGGCGATGCTGAGCATCCTCACCGCCAGCGCCGATATTTTCCTGGAGAGCCAGAAGCTACCGTTCATCAGGGCGGAGCGGGCGATGGAAACCTGGCAGGAACATCGCAAGATCCTTCGCGCGTTGGCCCGCCGAGCCTCGGCCCCCGCACAAAAAGCCATGCAGGAACATGTACGTAACGCTGCGCTGCGTACCGGTATTTCCTTTGTCGCGCCTGCAGGCCCATGATGCCGGCGATACCCTAAGCCATCGACGGTCATAGCGAGACTCAATCAAGTGCGGCTTCCTGAACCTGGGAAGGGCAGCTATGATGGGCCACGTTTTTTTGCTGATTACCCCGGAGATTTCCATGAGCAGCGATCTGATCAAACACGTTAGCGACGCTAGCTTCGAAGCTGACGTACTCAAGGCCGAAGGCGCAGTGCTGGTCGACTATTGGGCTGAGTGGTGCGGTCCTTGCAAAATGATCGCTCCTGTCCTGGACGAAATTGCCGAGACCTACAAGGGCAAACTGACCGTCGCCAAGCTGAACATCGACGAAAACCAGGAAACCCCGGCCAAGCACGGCGTGCGTGGTATCCCGACCCTGATGCTGTTCAAGAACGGCAACGTCGAGGCCACCAAGGTCGGCGCGCTGTCGAAGTCGCAACTGGCAGCTTTCCTCGACGCCAACATCTAAGCGTCGAATGTTCTGCCAAAAGCCCCGCAAATCGCGGGGCTTTTTCGTTATCCAGGGCTAGACGCTCGTAAATCGAGGTGTTACATTCGGCCCCGCACTGGTTTCTCCATTGCCCCCTGCAAGCCGTCGCCGACGCTCTCCTTTCGAACAAGTACGCGATCCTGTCGCCTTCTCCGCGGCGCGGCCTCATTAAGCCAAAAGCTTAATTTCCCCCTCCATAAATGATTACGTCATTCCTATATGAATCTGACTGAACTCAAGCAAAAGCCGATTACCGAACTGCTCGAATTGGCCGAACAGATGGGCATAGAAAATATGGCCCGTTCGCGCAAGCAGGACGTGATTTTCTCCCTGCTCAAGAAGCACGCTAAAAGCGGCGAGGAAATCTCCGGTGATGGCGTGCTGGAGATTCTCCAGGACGGCTTCGGCTTCCTCCGCTCCGCGGACGCTTCCTACCTCGCCGGCCCGGACGATATCTACGTCTCGCCGAGCCAGATCCGTCGCTTCAACTTGCGCACCGGTGACACCATCGTTGGCAAGATCCGCCCTCCGAAGGAAGGCGAGCGTTACTTCGCGCTGCTCAAGGTCGATACGATCAACTTCGACCGTCCGGAAAACGCGAAGAACAAGATTCTCTTCGAGAACCTCACCCCGCTGTTCCCGACCGTGCGCATGAAGATGGAAGCCGGCAACGGTTCCACCGAAGACCTCACCGGTCGTGTCATCGACCTGTGCGCACCTATCGGCAAAGGCCAGCGCGGTCTGATCGTGGCGCCGCCGAAAGCGGGCAAGACGATCATGCTGCAGAACATCGCGGCCAACATCGCCCGCAACAACCCTGAAGTTCATCTGATCGTGCTGCTGATCGACGAACGTCCGGAAGAAGTGACCGAAATGCAGCGCACCGTGCGCGGCGAAGTGGTTGCCTCGACGTTCGACGAGCCGCCAACCCGCCACGTGCAGGTTGCCGAGATGGTGATCGAGAAGGCCAAGCGCCTGGTCGAACACAAGAAGGACGTGGTGATCCTGCTCGACTCCATCACCCGTCTGGCCCGTGCCTACAACACCGTGATCCCGAGCTCCGGCAAGGTACTGACCGGTGGTGTCGATGCCCATGCCCTGGAGAAACCGAAGCGTTTCTTCGGTGCCGCACGGAACATTGAAGAAGGCGGCTCGCTGACTATCATCGCCACCGCGCTGGTTGAAACCGGCTCGAAGATGGACGAAGTGATCTACGAGGAGTTCAAGGGTACCGGCAACATGGAACTGCCCCTGGACCGTCGCATCGCCGAGAAACGTGTGTTCCCGGCCATCAACATCAACCGTTCCGGTACCCGTCGCGAAGAATTGCTGACGGCCGATGACGAGTTGCAGCGCATGTGGATCCTGCGCAAGCTGCTGCATCCGATGGATGAAGTGGCGGCCATCGAGTTCCTGGTCGACAAGCTGAAAACGACCAAGACCAACGATGAGTTCTTCCTGTCGATGAAGCGCAAGTAAGTCGAGCAGGCCAGCAAGAGCCGGGGAAACCCGGCTTTTTGCTGTCTGTGCATTCACTATTGCGAACGGGCGGCGTTAAACTCGGGCCCCCGAACGCCACGGTCACCATGAGGCTTTGCATGCAGTATCGCGACTTGCGCGACTTTATCAGCGGTCTGGAACAGCGCGGCGAACTCAAGCGCATCCAGGTGCCGGTGTCCCCAGTGCTGGAGATGACCGAGGTCTGCGACCGCACCCTGCGGGCAAAGGGCCCGGCGCTGCTGTTCGAAAATCCGACCGGCTATGACATCCCGGTGCTGGGCAATCTGTTCGGCACACCGGAGCGTGTAGCCTTGGGCATGGGGGCCGAAGCTGTCAGCGAACTGCGCGAGATCGGCAAGCTGCTGGCGTTCCTCAAGGAGCCGGAGCCGCCGAAGGGCCTGAAGGATGCCTGGTCGAAGCTGCCGATTTTCCGCAAGATCATTTCCATGGCGCCGAAAGTCGTCAAGGACGCGATCTGCCAGGAAGTGGTGATCGAGGGCGACGCAGTCGACCTCGCCATGCTGCCGGTGCAGACCTGCTGGCCGGGCGACGTGGGGCCGCTGATCACCTGGGGCCTGACCGTCACCAAAGGGCCGAACAAGGATCGCCAGAACCTCGGTATCTACCGTCAGCAGGTGATTGGCCGCAACAAGGTCATCATGCGCTGGCTGAGCCATCGGGGTGGCGCGCTGGATTATCGTGAGTGGTGCGAAAAACACCCTGGCCAGCCGTTCCCGGTTTCGGTGGCCCTGGGCGCGGATCCAGCGACGATCCTCGGCGCCGTCACGCCCGTGCCGGACAGCCTCTCCGAATATGCCTTCGCCGGCCTGCTGCGGGGCAACCGCACCGAGCTGGTGAAATGCCGTGGCAACGACCTGCAAGTGCCGGCCACCGCCGAGATCATTCTCGAAGGCGTGATCCACCCCGGCGAAATGGCCGATGAAGGTCCTTACGGCGACCACACCGGTTATTACAACGAGGTGGACAGCTTCCCGGTGTTCACCGTCGAGCGCATCACCCACCGGATCAAGCCGATCTACCACAGCACCTACACCGGACGTCCGCCCGATGAGCCGGCTATCCTCGGTGTGGCGCTGAACGAAGTGTTCGTGCCGATCCTGCAGAAGCAGTTCCCGGAGATCACCGACTTCTACCTGCCACCGGAAGGCTGCTCGTACCGCATGGCCGTGGTGACCATGAAGAAGTCGTATCCGGGGCATGCCAAGCGGGTGATGTTGGGCGTCTGGTCGTTTTTACGACAATTCATGTACACCAAGTTCGTTATTGTCACTGATGACGATATCAACGCACGGGACTGGAACGACGTGATCTGGGCCATCACTACGCGCATGGACCCCAAGCGCGACACGGTGATGATCGAGAATACGCCGATCGACTACCTCGACTTCGCCTCGCCGGTGTCTGGCCTGGGGTCGAAGATGGGGCTCGATGCCACGCATAAATGGCCCGGTGAAACCACCCGTGAATGGGGCCGGGTTATCGTCAAGGATGAAGCCGTTACCCAACGGATCGATGCCATCTGGAATCAGTTAGGAATAGATTGATGCGTGTAACCTTGCAGCCTTCCGGCGCGGTGCTGGAGATACAGCCGGCGGAGCGGATTCTCGATGGCGCCCGCCGCCTGGGCTACGAATGTCCGCAGAGCTGCCGCAATGGCAATTGCCACGTCTGTGGCGCGCTGCTGGTGGAAGGTCGCGTGACGCAGGCCGGTGAGGTGCGTGATCACGGCGAGATCTTCACCTGCATTGCCGAGCCGCTGGAGGATTGCGTGGTGCTCTGGGATGGCGTGCTGGCGCCGGGTGAACTGCCGGTGCGCAACCTGGCGTGCCAGGTCACCGAATGCAGTGACGTCGGCGGTGATGTCTGGCGGGTGCGTCTGCGGGCGCCGGCGGGCAAGCCGCCGCGCTATCACGCCGGGCAATATTTGATGATCGAGCGCGAGAACGGCGAAAAATCGGCGTTCTCCCTGGCCTCGGCGCCGCATTCGGGGCGGGACCTGCAGCTACATGTACTGGCGCGCGAAAGCAGTGCGCTGGCGCTGCTGGAGCAACTGCGGCGCAACCCTACCGTGCGCATCGAAATGCCGTTTGGTGATACCCACTTGTCCGAGTTGCCGGATGGCCCCCTCGTCCTGATCGCCGCTGGAACCGGCATGGCGCAGATGCACAGCCTGATCGAGCACTGCCGGGCAGCGGGGTTCAAGTACCCGGTGCATCTGTATTGGGGCGTGCGGCGGCCGGAGGATTTCTATGAAATCGAGCATTGGGAGGAGTGGAAAAAACTGCCGAACCTGTTCCTGCACAAAGTCGTCAGCGACTTATGCGGCTGGGAAGGGCGCTGCGGAATGCTCCATGAAGCCGTGTGCGAGGACATCAGCGATCTTTCCAGCGTCCACGTCTACGCCAGCGGCTCGCCGGCGATGATTTACGCCACGCTCGATGCGCTGGTGGAGGCCGGGATGGATGCTCATCAGATGCGTGCCGATGTGTTTGCGTACGCGCCCCGGGCTTGAACTGCGTTCGTCCAATCCAGGCCCCAGTGAGTTCTTCGTGGCGAGGGAGCTTGCTCCCGCTCGGTTGCGCAGCGACCGCCTCATCCGGGACTGCTGTCCAGCGGGAGCAAGCTCCCTCGCCACGAAGAACGGATGCCCGCCGATATAACGCCACATATTTCGTTTCGGTATTTAGTTCTGAGCGCTAGATACCGATAACGTATATGGAAGCCCGATGGCATCCAACTTGCCTTCGTTCCTTCAAACGCCAGTACCTTGGCGTTGCCAAGCCATTCACCATCAGCGAGGAGCCCTCCGCTACCGGCCATGACCGCTATCGAATCCGCCATCACCTGCGCGCTGTACCCGCCACGACTCGAACTGGGGCCGCAGCTGACCCGTGAGCAGTTGCTCGCCTCGATGCGCTCGACCATGAGCCTGCATCAGGGCGGTCCGGTCTGGCTGTTCGCCTACGGCTCGTTGATATGGCGGCCCGAATGCACGGCGGTGGAGCGTATGCGCGGCCGGGTGCACGGTTATCATCGCGGGTTGTATCTGTGGTCCCATGAGCACCGTGGCACCCCGGAGTTGCCAGGGCTGGTGTTCGGGCTGGATCGCGGCGGCTCGTGCAGCGGTTTCGCCTACCGCTTGCCGGACGAAAACCTGCAGGATTCGCTGTTGGCCCTGTGGCAACGCGAGATGCCCGTGCCGTCCTATCGGCCGCACTGGCTCAGCTGTCGGCTGGAAGATGGCAATCGGGTCCAGGCCTTGGGTTTTGTCTTGGAGCGACACCTGCCCAGCTATGCCGGCAATCTGCCGGATCATGTGCTGAGCCAGGTGTTTGAAAGCGCCTGCGGGCGGTATGGCACGACTCGCGATTATGTCGAGCAGACCATCCACGCCCTGCGCAGCCACGCCATGCCAGACCGTAATCTGGAGGCGCGGCTCAAGCGCTGCAGATCAGCGCTGGATCAGGCGACCGCGTCGCGGCTCTGACTGGCGATCTGCTTGTGCCACAGGGTTGGTGCAAGGAATGCCATGGCCAGCAGGCAGGCACCGACCAGCAGGATGAAGCCGCCATCCCAGCCGAAATGGTCCACGGTGTAGCCCATGGCGGCGCTGGCCGCGACTGAGCCGCCGAGGTAGCCGAACAGACCGGTGAAACCCGCAGCGGTGCCGGCGGCTTTTTTCGGTGCCAGTTCCAGCGCCTGCAAGCCGATCAGCATGACCGGGCCATAAATCAGGAAGCCGATGGAGACCAGCGCGATCATGTCGACGGTCGGGTTGCCAGCGGGGTTGAGCCAGTACACCAGCGTTGCCACGGTCACCAGGGCCATGAACACCATGCCGGTCAGGCCACGGTTGCCGCGGAAGATCTTGTCGGACATCCAGCCGCACAACAGCGTGCCCGGAATGCCAGCCCATTCGTAGAAAAAGTAGGCCCAGGAGCTTTTGTCCACGGTAAAGCCCTTGGCTTCCTTGAGGTAGGTCGGCGCCCAGTCCAGCACGCCGTAGCGCAGCAGGTAGACGAACACGTTGGCCATGGCGATGTACCAGAGCATCTTGTTGCGCAGCACGTACTTGACGAAGATTTCCTTGGCGCTGAATTCGTTCTCGTGGCTGGCGTCGTAGCCTTCCGGGTAGTCGTCCTTGTATTTCTCGATCGGCGGCAGGCCCACCGATTGCGGGGTGTCGCGCATGGTCGCGAAGGCAAACACTGCAACGACGAGCGCTACGGTGGCCGGCACATAGAACGCCGCGTGCCAATCATTGAACCAGGCCATCCCCAGCAGGAACAGCGGACCAATCAGGCCGCCGCCGACGTTGTGCGCCACGTTCCACACCGACACCACGCCGCCGCGTTCCTTCTGCGACCACCAGTGCACCATGGTCCGCCCGCTTGGCGGCCAACCCATGCCCTGGGCCCAACCATTGATGAACAGCAGGATAAACATGATCGTCACGCTGGACGTTGCCCAAGGCGCGAAACCGAAGATGAACATGACTCCCGCTGACACCAGCAGGCCGAAGGGCAGAAAATAACGGGGGTTCGAACGGTCGGACACCAGGCCCATCAAGAACTTCGACAAGCCGTAAGCGATGGCAATGGCGGACATGGCCAGGCCCAACTGTCCGCGGCTGTAGCCCTCATCAATGAGGTACGGCATGGCCAGGGAGAAGTTTTTGCGCAGCAGGTAGTAACCGGCATAACCAATGAAAATGCCGGCGAATATCTGCCAGCGAAGGCGCCGATAGGTGCTGTCTATTTTTTCTTCAGGCAACGGAGCCTGATGTGCGGCAGGACGAAAGAAAGCAAACATTCAAGGGCTCCAGATTTCTTGTTTTGACTGCGGATGCGAATGTTACAGTTTCATTACCGAAAATAGCACCGCTCGTTGTCGCATAAACAGCGGAAATTTCGATGGATGGTGTTCTTAAGTGAACATGTCGCTCAGGCATACGTTGGGGGCGCTGTAGGAATCTTCACGGCTGGCGTTCTCCCGATGCTTTCATGACAGGAAAGGAGGGAAACGTCCTTCAACCAAATGAGAGGTATCGCCATTCAACCCAAAAGGCGCGGCCTTTACCCTTTACGTTTTGCCGGGTCAGGCATTCAAAAGGGTGGGTTATGAGGTGGTTTGCTGCGATGTTGTTATTGTGTCTGTCTGGGTCGAGCTGGGCGGAGGGAATGGCATTGGTGCCAGAGAACAACCCCAAGCCAGGATATCCGACAGCTCTGAACCGGGCAGGTGTCATGGGAGCGGTCAGGGCCGGCTTCACGGTGCACGCCGATGGTCGTGTCAATGAGGTCGCGATTCTGCACAGCGACGATCCGGAGTTTGCCGAGGCCGTTCGAGAAGCGCTGATTGAATGGCGGTTCAAGCCCTGGACGGTTGATGACAAGCATCCCGCCCAGGTGGATGTCGTGGCACCGTTCGAATTTCGTCTGGACGACGCACCGATTGATGCCAATAAATGGATCAAGACCTGGCGATGCTCGGTCATCACCTCCTATGCCAGCGATCAACTGCATGTGCAGGACCTGCTTCCCTTCCATTACACGCGCAGCTACCTGTCCAACGTATTTTTTGTCAAACAACTGCCCGAAGCCGAGCGCCTGGCAATGATCGCTCGATTCAACCGGCTGCTGCCCTCGATCCTGCAGCGCTGCGGAACGTTTCCCGCATCGCGGTATGTGAAAATGTTGCCGGAGGAGATTCGTGCATTGCTTTAGCTGGGCTATAGAAGCGTCACCGCTGCTCGCGGCGCCGCTTCGAAAAAATTTTATTCTGGCTTGAAGCCAGGTTTGCTGTTTTGCTCTCGCCAGCGTTCAATGCTGTCGAGTATTCCCTCTGGGGTATCTTCAACTCCCTCGTCAGGGTAGAAAATTATATCGGTTCCGTCCGGATGTTCCGACGTGTCGACAATCTGATGGACCAGTGCATCAAACTCAGATTCGGATGAATAATCTTTATTAAATAAGCGCTCGATCAGTAGCAAAAACTCTTTACGGGTATATTGTTCGTATGGTTTGGTAATCATTCCTGCTCACCATTGTATTTTGAGTGAGTATTAATATGGCCTTTAGGTGTCGTGATAGCCATATTGTCTACGTCGTATACGTCGCCACCCTTGCCGATCGGGTGAACGTGATGAACCTCAAATTTTTCTCGCCCCCCAACTTGTTCGTTACGCGGCGCATAAGGGGAGTAGCCGTCTTTCATTATCGCTTGATTTCGGGAGCTGAATTGTTTGACCAGTTCAGGTTCATTTGCAACAGCGGCCCATAGTTTTTCCCTGAAGCTATCAAAGGTTCTCATTTCTTGATCACGCAACCTATCCGCTATCTGGCTGGGAATCGGAGCACCGTTTGGTCCACTTGCCGCTCTCAGCCAGTCGTTACCGACCGTTTTTCCTGTTCCACTTACCGTACCCGGTTCATATCGCGGCCCGGTCCGACTCGCCATGACGTAGACTGGCTTGATCCCCGATTCCATCGGGAAAACCAGCACATAATCATCAATGTCGGCGTCATCACAGGCTGGGTGATCGTCTGCTCTCCCTTCTATCTGAGTAATCCTGGCCCCGGGAAGAATCCTGATCTCCGGCTGCGTTGCAGGCGATTCGGTTGAGCCCAGATGATTGTTTCCTGGAGGGACATCCGGCGTCCAGGTCAGCGTTCGGGGAAGAGCTCCTTCTGTTATGAATGTGTAGAGATTTGTTTGCGGATCAAGCGATACGTTTCTGATCCTGATTTTATCGGATAGGTTTTTGCCGGTGGGTGAAAGGTAAAATTGGCTGTGTTCTCCTCTAATCGATGACACGACCCGAAACGGTAGATGCGCCACGCTAGCACCTGAAATTAATTGGAGTTCCTCCGCCGCTTGAGATAAAGGAATGCTGATCACCACCGCATTGCGCTGCAGTTCACCGTTGGCAATTGGCGTGGAGTAGAACACTGCTACTCCGAGTGCCGCCAGAGGTCCTCCCGATACGGCGACTCTCGCTTTTTGAAGTAGATCAATGGCGCCTTGTAGGGAGAAAGGGGAGCCTTCATATCCGGCAATCAGGCCGTCAGGAGCAGTGATCAGCGGTCGCGCCGAAGTCATCGCACCGTTGAAGGTGGGTAGCGAAATATTTTCGATACGGTATTTCGACCGAAAGACTGCATCGATATCTGCTTGCGCCTTACGCAGCGAGGCCTCGCGAGAGCTACTCCTTGATGAATCGGAAAGGCCCCCCGCCGAAAGCGCAGCCTTGGTTGCGTCTTGATGCGCGGCGGCCAGCTCCCGGTGTTTTTGTCGCATCCAAGTCAATTGTTGGTCGACGTCTTGGGGCTGGGCATGGTTGAACTGATGGAGCAATTCGTTGAAATGCCCCGCCAATGCGGACGCAATTTTCTGTTTTCGTTCTTGTTCAGCTTGTTGCGCCATCGCTCGGGCTTGCGCTTGCTTTCGTGCCTGTTCTATCTGCTCGGCTGCAACACGAAGCTGTTCTTTCACGCGTTCGGCCGATTGAGCGCGGTCTATCAGACTGGCAAATGTATTTGCTGTTCTTGTTAGATGTTGAACGGATTCTGAATGCAGAAGGGAGGCATGGTAGTCCTGCCATCGCTTTCCCAGTTTTGTCTTTTCTTGTAGAACAACGAGGTTATTAAGTGCTTCGAGTTCGGGCTTGCTGAGTGGCGGCTTGATGTTCGGGTTGGCTTTTGCATAGGCAGCGATAGCTGCCCGCTCGGTTGTGATGATTTGGGTTACGATTGTCTTGTGAATTCTTAACAGTTGAGAAAGGGGCAAGCCGGTTGTTACCCCCAGCAGCGATGAAACTTTCTTCAGCAGAAATTCAGGGAGAAGCTGGAGATGGATGTTTTTTTCTTGGTTGATAAACCTGAGCTTGGCATCAAGAGTGGTTGTTGAGTTGCTTTTTTCAGCTTGGGTGCCAGTGAGGAACTGCTCGGCTGTCTGGGATGACTGCTCCAATTGTCCAGCGAGAATGTCTTTTTGCAGGGAAAGTCGCTTTAACTCTAACGCCGATCGGTACGCATCATCTATGGCGGCGTAAGCGACTGCAATATTCGGAGGGGAGGTCTGTAGGCTGTCCATTATTTTCTTGAAGGACAATTCCTTCATTAGAAAAAATGGATTCTGGCCGTAGAGCGAGTAGGCGCTTGTGGTGCGTGCTTGATAGTCCAACTCTTTGGCTTGAAGGGCTCTTGCCGTTGCCTGCTGTTCTGTAATTACTTTTTCAAACGGCGAAAGTTGGCGATCGCCTATTGCGGATCTTTTTATCTGATCGAGTTCTTGTGTGGTGGTTTCGGTCAGTTTTATAAAAGTGTTGCTATAGTCTGCATCGATGGATTCACTATTGGCTATCCGTTCTCTCAACATGTCATCCCATGCGTAGGGAATAGAAGCGTTGTGTCTTTGTGAGCTTCTACCGGTCCCTCTATGAGGCCCATCGTTCAGTCCCCACGCTATAAAGCCTCCAGTGTTGAAGTCCGGTAACCTTCGCCCTGTTATCGGGATGGGCGGTATTTCGTATGAGCCTGGGCCTAGCTGTATATGCGGTCCCAAATATTATCCGCGTTATCCATATGACTTATCCATGTCCGATTGGTGTCGCTAGTAAAAAGCACTCGCTGCTGCGCGTGCTGTGCAGGCGAAACAGGTTCGCCTAATTTTTCGACGGAAGTGCGGTAACTATCTACTACCCGGCCGGCTTGTATTTATGGCTGATGGGCATTGCAGAACGGCGCAGAGCAGTCACAAAGAAAAAGGCCAGAGCCACCTCATCGGTGGCTCCGGCCCTTTTTACCCGGTAGGGGTTTCAGCGAACCTGCACGACCACCTTGCCCACCGCCTTGCGCTGCCCCAGGTCATTGATCGCCTGGGCGGCATTGCTCAACGGATAGACCTGCGACACCAACGGGTTCAATTTGCCTTCGGCGAACCAGCCAAACAGTTGTTGGAAGTTGGCGGCGTTGTCCTGGGGCTGGCGTTGGGCGAAGGAGCCCCAGAACACGCCTACCACGGCTGCGCCCTTGAGCAAGGCCAAATTCACCGGTAGCTCGGGGATGCGCCCGCTGGCGAAGCCGACCACCAGCAGCCGGCCGTTCCAGGCGATGGCGCGGACCGCCTGGTCGAACAGGTCGCCGCCCACCGGGTCGTAGATCACGTCGGCACCCTGGCCGTCGGTGAGGCGTTTGATTTCGTCCTTGAGGCTGGCTTCGGTGTAGTTGATCAGTTCATCGGCGCCGGCGGCCTTGGCCACCGCGAGCTTTTCCGCGCTACTGGCGGCGGCAATCACCCGGGCGCCCATGGCCTTGCCGATTTCCACCGCCGCCAGGCCGACGCCGCCGGAGGCTCCGAGCACCAGCAGCGTTTCACCGGGTTGCAGGTTGGCCCGTTGCTTGAGGGCATGCATCGAGGTGCCGTAGGTCATGCTGAAAGCGGCGGCGGTGTTGAAGTCCATGGCGGCAGGAATGGGCAGCACGTTGTAGCCCGGGACTGCTACCTGTTCGGCGAAACTGCCCCAGCCGGTCAGCGCCATGACCCGGTCACCGACTTTCAGGTGACTGACCTTCTCTCCCACCTCGCTGACGACGCCCGCTGCTTCGCCGCCGGGAGAAAACGGGAAGGGCGGCTTGAATTGATATTTGCCTTCGATGATCAACGTGTCAGGAAAATTCACCCCGGCGGCGTGCACGTCCAGCAGCACTTCGTTCTTCTTCACGACGGGGCTGGCGACGTCTTCCAGCACCAGCGATTCGGCGGGACCGAATTCTTTGCACAGCACGGCTTTCATCAGGGCTATTCCTTTGGGAGTGATGGCCGATAAGTGTAGGTGTGAGAGTCAAGGGGTCAACGAGCATGCCCCGCCCTGATAGCCAGCCATAAGCTTGTGCTGGGACGACGGGTCGGTATGCTGGGCCGCAAATCGGATGAGGAGTCGAATGTGAAAGCGTGGATCATGTTGATGCTGGCCCTGTCGTTGCCTGTGGCGGCGATGGCCGAAGAAGCCAAGGAAGCCAAAGAAGGCGAGGCGCCGAAGGTCAGTTACATCACGCTCAGCCCGCCATTCGTGGGCAATTATGGCCTGGACGGAACGACCAAGCTGAAGGTCTACAAGGCCGACGTTGCCCTGCGCGTGACCGGTGACGCCGCCGCTGCGGCGGTGAAGGCTAACGAGCCGTTGATTCGCAATCAGTTGGTGGCGCTGTTCGCCCAGCAGACGACCGAAACCATGAACAACCTTGAAGCCAAGGAAAAGCTGCGGCAGGAAGCGTTGAAGCAGACCCAGCAAGTGATGAACGACGAGACGGGCAAGCCGATGGTGGATGATCTGTTGTTCAACAACCTGATCATTCAATAGGTTTCTGTTCGGGCGGGCCCCTTCGCGAGCAGGGCTCGCTCCCACAGAGGATGGCGTTGTGCACAAGATTTTCTGTGCGAGCGAGCCTGCTCGCGAAAGCGGCCGACAGGCCACCGCATTGGTCAGGATTTCAACGCAATGACCGCCGCCCACTGCTCAGCTGTCACCGGCATCACCGACAGTCGCGAGCCTTTTTGCACCAGCGGCATTTCGGCCAGGGCGGACTGCTGTTTGAGGTAGTCGAGCTTCAGCACCCGTTGGAATGTCTCGACATGGGCGACGTCGAGGGCGGTCCAGGGGTTTTTCTCCGGGCTGGCCTTGGCGTCGTAGTAATGACTGCCAGGTTCCAGAGCCGTTGGGTCGGGATAGGCGGCCTTGATGATTTTGCCAATTCCGGCAATGCCTGGCTCCGGGCAGCTGGAGTGATAGAAGAAAAATGAGTCGCCGACCGCCATGGCTCGCAGGAAATTGCGCGCCTGGTAGTTGCGAACCCCGTCCCAGCGCGCTTGGCCGAGCTTTTCCAGGCCCTGGATGGACAATTCGTCGGGCTCGGATTTCATCAGCCAGTAGGCCATGATTTCTACTCCTGGGTGGTGGCGGTAAAAAGGTTCAGCGATTTTATGACAAACCGACAGTCGGTTGACGCCAGCATTTGCGTGTCGGTTCACGTTGCCGCAAAATGCCGGCCTTCCAAGCTTGACGCTGCTGCACGGCCAGATAAGAAAACCGCTGCTGTCATCGTGTGTGATATGCCTTGAGGGGGGCAATCGATGAAACGCAAACCGGATTTGTTGTGGGTCCTGGTCATTCTGTTTGGCCTGGGTGTCGTCACCACGGGTTATGCCCAGAGCTTATGGGCCAACAAAAATGATGCACCGATGGAAATCACCCAGCCCGCGCCGGCACTCAAGCGCTGAGCCGTCTTCTGGACGCCGCTGCTTCGCGGCGTCTAGCTCGCCAGATACCAACGCCTGTCACTGACCGTTCCCTGTAACGGTACATCCCAGCTTGCCTGCGCCAATCGTTCGACCTTCTGACACTCATGGGCCAGGCCCAGCAACGTCGGCTTGCGCCATTGTTTGCGTCGCGACAGATACGCCAGGCTGCGGTCATAGAAGCCGCCGCCCATGCCCAGGCGTCCGCCGGCATCGTCAAACCCCACCAACGGCAGCAATACCAGGTCCAATGTCCAGACCTTGCGCTGTCGGGCGATATTTTTGCGTGGTTCCGGAATACGAAAACGATTGGGCTGCATTTTTTCACCGGGATGGATCCGCTGGAAGACCATTCTGGTTTGCGGCCAGGGACTGAGCACCGGCAGGTAAGTCGCCTTGCCCCGACGTTGGGCGGCGCGCAGCAGCAGGCGTGGATCGATTTCACCGTCGTTGGGCAGGTACAGGGCGATGTGTCTTGCGCGGCGAAACAGCGGATGCTGTGCCAGTTGTCGATACAGCCCGTCGGCGGCTTGCCGTTGCTGGGCCGGGGTCAGGGCACGACGGGCCTGGCGTAGCAGGCGGCGAAGTTGTGGGCGGGTCGGCAACGCAGGTTCGGTCATATCGATGCTTCGCGAGACGGTGACATCGGCACAGCGTAACCGCAAACGGCGGGACCAGAAAACGCCAAACGCCAGAAACGACAATGCCAGTCATGATGACTGGCATTGTTTCAAGAATCAGGCTCCCCGGATGAACCGCTGTCGGCTTAGCCCTTGAACCCGAAAGTTCAAGGTGGAAGTTGCAGGAGGCGTTAAGGCTTTCCGTCAAGCGGACATGCACACCGGCCCCAACGTGCAACCCCCGTGGTTGTGCGTATCGGCTCAGGGACATCACCAACTGGCAAGCACCCCAGGGAGTGACGCAAGTATACCCCAGGCTGCCTCGCGAATCAGCCCTTGCTGACGTCCGGATCGGTAGCCAGTACCAGATCCACCCGATCGAGCAGGTCGCGGACCTGTTCGCGGGTCGAGCCGCTGACCTGTACGTCCGGCGTATCCTGGCGGTGCAGCAGGTCGTGGGTGATGTTCAAGGCGGCCATCACGGCGATGCGATCGGCGCCGATGACTTTGCCGCTGCTGCGGATCTCGCGCATCTTGCCGTCCAGGTAACGGGCGGCGCTCACCAGGTTGCTGCGTTCTTCCTGGGGGCAGATGATCGAATACTCTTTATCGAGGATCTGCACGGTAACGCTATTGCTTGAACTCATGAGTCTTGCTCCAGGGCCTTGAGGCGCGAAATCATCGATTCGACCTTACGCCGGGCGATTTCGTTTTTTTCAATGAGGTGCGCGCGTTCCTCGCGCCAGGTTTTTTCCTGAGCTAATAGGAGTCCGTTTTGGCTCTTAAGTTGCTCGACCCGGTCAATTAGCAGCTCGAGTCTGGCCATCAGCGCTTGCAGGTCGGTGTCTTCCATTGTGTCCACTGAAGAATGTGTCTGATGGAGGGATTTGGGTCGCACAGCCTTTAATGGTCTTGGCGAGTCTGTCGATGTAGGATACAAGGCCTCCATTCTAGACATAGCGCCGTCTGGCGCCTAGCTGCCCATGCCCATTCAGAATTCTCCGTACCAAGCCTTTGCCACCCTGCTGAGCACCAGCGGCCACCCTGTCTCGCCCGCCGAACTGCATGGCCTGCTGCTCGGCCGCAGCTGTGCCGGCGCCGGTTTTGAGGCCGACGGCTGGTTGGCCGATGCCGCCGAACTGCTTGAAGGCGAGCCGGCGGACAACGTGCGCAACGCGCTCATCGGCCTGCAGGAAATGGTCAAGGGTGAATTGACCAGCGACGACATGACCGTCGTCCTGCTGCTGCCCACCGATGACGCGCCGCTGGCTGAACGCGCCGCTGCGCTGGGTCAGTGGTGCCAGGGTTTCCTCGCAGGCTTCGGCCTGACCCGCCGCGAATACGCCTTGAGCGATGAAGCCAAGGAAGTATTGCAAGACCTGGCGGCCATCTCCCAGGTGCAGGACGCCCTGGAAGAATCCGACGACGGCGAGAGCGACTACATGGAAGTGATGGAGTACCTGCGGGTCGCGCCGTTGCTGCTTTTTACCGAGACCAAGAAAACCGATGCAGCGGCGCCCAAGCCGTCCTTGCATTAATTTTTAGAGGGAACACCGTCTGCCCATGATTCATATCCCGAAGTCGGAATACAGTCGTCGCCGCAAGGCCTTGATGGCGCAGATGGAACCCAACAGCATCGCAATCCTGCCCGCCGCCGCCGTTGCGATCCGCAACCGCGACGTCGAGCACGTCTATCGCCAGGACAGCGACTTCCAGTACCTCAGCGGCTTCCCCGAGCCGCAAGCGGTGCTGGTGTTGATACCCGGTCGCGCTCACGGCGAGTACATCCTGTTTTGCCGCGAGCGCAACGCCGAACGTGAACTGTGGGATGGCTTGCGCGCTGGCCAGGAAGGGGCGATCCGGGACTACGGCGCCGACGACGCGTTTCCCATCACCGACATCGACGACATCCTGCCGGGCCTGATCGAAGGTCGCGACCGGGTCTATTCGGCCATGGGCAGCAACCCCGAATTCGACCGGCACCTGATGGAGTGGATCAACGTGATTCGCTCCAAGGCCCACCTTGGTGCCCAGCCGCCGAACGAATTTGTTGCCCTGGATCACTTGCTGCACGATATGCGCCTGTATAAATCGGCGGCGGAAGTGAAAGTGATGCGCGAAGCGGCGCGGATTTCCGCCCAGGCGCACATCCGCGCCATGCAAGCGGCACGTCCCGGATTGTACGAATACAGCCTGGAAGCCGAGCTCGACTACGAATTCCGCAAGGGCGGCGCAAAGATGCCGGCCTACGGTTCCATCGTCGCGGCGGGGCGCAACAGTTGCATCCTGCATTACCAGCAGAACGACGCGCCGCTCAAGGATGGCGACCTGGTGCTGATCGACGCCGGTTGTGAAATCGACTGCTACGCCAGCGATATCACCCGTACCTGGCCGGTCAGCGGCAAGTTTTCGCCCGAGCAGAAGGCGATCTATGAAGTCGTACTGGCGGCCCAGGAAGCGGCGTTCGCTGAAATTGGCCCGAACAAGCATTGGAACCAGGCGCATGAAGCTACGGTCCGGGTCATTACCGAGGGCCTGGTGCGTCTCGGGCTGCTGGAAGGCGCGGTGGACCAGTTGATCACCAGCGAAGCCTACCGGGCGTTCTACATGCACCGTGCCGGTCACTGGCTGGGCATGGACGTGCACGACGTCGGTGAATACCGGGTCGGTGGCGAATGGCGCGTGCTGGAGGTTGGCATGGCCTTGACCGTGGAGCCGGGCATCTACATTGCCCCGGACAATCGCAGCGTAGCGAAGAAATGGCGCGGCATTGGCGTGCGCATCGAGGATGACGTGGTGGTGACCAAGACCGGTTGTGAAATCCTGACCCGCGGCGTGCCGAAAACGGTCGTCGAGATCGAGGCCCTGATGGCCGCTGCACGGACTCAAGCGGCATGAGCCGGGTCAACGTGGCGATCATTGGTGGCGGCCTGGTCGGCGCAAGCCTTGCGCTCGCCTTGCAGGCAGGCGCCAAGGCCAGGGGCTGGAAGATCATGCTGATCGAGCCGTTCGCCCCCGGCGACACCTGGCAGCCGAGCTATGACGCGCGCTCGTCGGCGCTTTCCTTCGGTGCGCGACAAATCTATCAGCGCCTGGGCCTCTGGCAGGAAATTTCCCGCCGCGCAGAGCCGATCAAGCAGATTCATGTTTCCGACCGCGGACGGTTTTCCACCGCTCGGTTGTCCGCCATGGAGGAGGGCGTGCCGGCCCTCGGCTACGTGGTGGAAAACGCCTGGCTCGGCCAGTGCCTGTGGCAAGGGCTGGACAAGGACGTGGTCAGTTGGCGCTGCCCGGCGCAAGTCACCCGGATGGAGCCGCTTGTCGCCGGTTATCGTTTGACCCTGGATGACGAAACCACCCTGGAATGCGACCTCGCCGTACTGGCCGACGGTGGACGCTCCGGACTGCGTGAGCAGTTGGGCGTCGGCGTGCGCAATCGCCCTTACGACCAGAGCGCGTTGATTGCCAACGTCACACCCAGCGAAGCCCACAATGGCATGGCTTTCGAACGCTTTACCGACGATGGCCCGATGGCCTTGTTACCGCTACCGGAAAATCGCTGTGCATTGGTCTGGACTCGCCAGGGCATGGATGCGCAACGGCTGGCGGCCCTCGATGAGCGCAGTTTCCTCAGTGAGTTGCAGAGTGTGTTCGGCTATCGCCTGGGCACATTGAAGCAGGTGGGCGCGCGACACCTTTATCCGCTGGCGCTGGTGGAAGCCGAAGAGCAGGTACGTCCGCACCTGGCAATCCTCGGCAATGCTGCCCATAGCCTGCATCCGATCGCGGGGCAGGGCTTCAACCTGTCCTTGCGCGACGCGCAGGCACTGGCCGATGCATTGCTCGGGGCCGACAGCACGCCTGGCGACTTCTCTGTATTGCAGGCCTATCGCGAGCGCCAGCGGATGGACCAGGCCCTGACCGTCGGCTTCTCCGACCAGGTCACGCGGCTGTTCAGCAGTGATCTGCCGCTGGTATCCGTGGGCCGCAATCTCGGCCTCCTGGGCCTTGACCTGCTGCCCCCGGCCAAGCGCTGGTTCGCTCGCCAGGCCATGGGATTGGGGACTCGCCCCGATGCTTGATACGGCTCATTCCTTTCACCGGCGGCTGATGTCGCCAGCAGCACAGGCTTAAAGCATGGAATTGCGCGCAGATCTGTTGATTGTCGGGGCCGGCATGGTCGGCAGCGCCCTGGCGCTCGCGTTGCAGGGCAGCGGCTTGCAGGTGTTGTTGCTCGACGGCAGCCCGCTGAGCGTCAAGCCCTTTGATTCCCAGGCAGCGTTCGAACCCCGGGTCAGCGCCCTGTCGGCGGCCAGCCAGCGGATTCTCGATCGTCTGGGCGTCTGGGACGGTATCGTCGCCCGACGCACCAGTCCCTACACCGACATGCACGTCTGGGACGGTAGCGGCACGGGGCAGATTCATTTTTCCGCCGCCAGCCTGCATGCCGAAGTGCTTGGCCACATCGTCGAGAACCGCGTCGTTCAGGATGCCCTGCTGGACCGATTGCATGACTGCGACCTGGGCCTGCTGGCCAATGCGCGCCTGGAGCAGATGCGCCGCTCCGGCGACGACTGGCTGCTGACCCTGGCTGATGGGCGCACCTTGCGCGCGCCACTGGTGATTGCCGCCGACGGGGCGAACTCCGCCGTGCGCCGCCTGGCGGGGGTCGCCACTCGCGAGTGGGACTACCTGCATCACGCGATCGTCACCAGCGTGCGCTGCGCCGGACCTCATCGCCAGACCGCATGGCAACGCTTCACCGACAACGGTCCGCTGGCCTTCCTGCCATTGGCGCGCGACGGTCAGCAGGACTGGTGCTCGATCGTCTGGTCGACCACGCCTGGCGAAGCGCAGCGCTTGATGACGCTGGATGACAGCGCTTTCTGCGCCGAACTGGAGCGGGCTTTCGAGGGCCGATTGGGCGCGGTGCTCGGCGCCGATCCGCGCGTCTGCGTACCGCTGCGCCAGCGCCACGCCAAGCGTTACGTGGCCGAAGGGCTGGCGCTGATCGGCGATGCGGCGCACACCATCCATCCCCTGGCCGGGCAGGGCGTCAACCTGGGTTTCCTGGATGCCGCGGTGTTGGCCGAGGTGCTGTTGCAGTCCGCCGGGCGTGGCGAGCGGCTGGCCGACCTCAAGGTGTTGAGCCGCTATGAGCGGCGGCGCATGCCCCATAACCTGGCGCTGATGGCGGCGATGGAAGGCTTCGAACGGCTGTTCCAAGCCGATCCATTGCCGGTGCGCTGGTTGCGTAATACCGGACTGAAGCTGGTAGACCGGATGCCGGAGGCCAAGGCGCTGTTCGTACGCGAGGCGTTGGGGCTGACCGGGGATTTGCCGGATCTGGCCAAGGTCTGAGAGGTGTTTTGGGGCTCATGGCCTCATCGCGAGCAAGCTCGCTCCCACAGGTTTCACTGAATCAGATGTGGG
>NZ_JBHFJB010000034.1:0-4651 GCF_057334555.1 Pseudomonas sp. AGC41 | reverse complement strand
GCGATGGGGCCGGAACAGCCATCTCATCCACCTGTGCAACATTTGGAAACGTGTCTGCCCACTGTTCGATTGTGGTGCTAAATGTGAGTCCTTATCATTTGCGCTCTGTTCACAATCGAGAGACTGCTACCATGTCGGCCACCAAACGCCTGCTGTCCGCCCTCGCACTGACCCTGATCGGCACTTCCGTCGCCCAGGCTGCCGATGAGGTGGTGGTCTATTCGTCGCGCATCGATGAGCTGATCAAACCGGTTTTCGATGCCTATACCAAGAAGACCGGCGTCGCGGTGAAGTTCATCACCGACAAGGAAGCGCCTTTGATGCAGCGGATCAAGGCCGAAGACAAAAATGCCAGCGCCGACCTGCTGCTGACCGTCGACGCCGGCAACCTCTGGCAAGCCGAGCAGATGGGCATTCTGCAGCCGTTCACCTCGCCGGTAATCGATGCCAACATTCCCCCTCAATACCGGGCGTCGTCCCACGCCTGGACCGGCCTGAGCCTGCGGGCGCGGACCATTGCCTACTCGACTGACCGGGTCAAACCGGCTGAGCTGACTACTTACGAAGCGCTGGCCGGCAAGGAATGGGAAGGCCGCTTGTGCCTGCGGACCTCGAAAAAGGTCTACAACCAGTCGTTGACCGCGACCCTGATCGAAACCCATGGCGCTGAAAAAACCGAGGAGATCCTCAAGGGCTGGGTCAGGAACCTGTCCACCGACGTATTCTCCGACGACACCGCGCTGCTTGAGGCGATCAATGCCGGCCAGTGCGACGTTGGTATCGTCAACACCTATTACTACGGCCGCCTGCACCAGCAGAAGCCAGACTTGAAGGTCAAGCTGTTCTGGCCCAACCAGGCGGACCGTGGCGTGCACATCAACCTCTCGGGTATCGGCCTGACCAAGTACGCGCCGCACCCGGATGCCGCGAAAAAACTGGTGGAGTGGATGACCACGCCTGAAGCGCAAAGCATCTTCGCCGACGTGAACCAGGAATTCCCGGCCAACCCGAAAGTCCAGCCGTCCAAGGAAGTCGCCGCCTGGGGCCAGTTCAAGGCCGACACTCTGCCGGTGGAAGTCGCGGGCAAACGCCAGGCCGAAGCCATTCGCCTGATGGATCGTGCCGGCTGGAACTGAGACGATCCCTTTCAGCTCATTGACGACCCGTGGCGAGGGAGCTTGCTCCCGCTGGGCTACGCAGTAGCCCCAAAATCCTGGATCATGCCCCGGCATATGGATCCTGGCAGATATCCCGGGAGGGCTTCGCCCTCCAGCGGGAGCAAGCTCCCTCGCCACATGACCGTTTGTCTTACGAGAGTTTTCCTTGACCCACCCCGCCCAACGCCGCTGGTATCCCCTGGTCTTCGTCGTCGCTGCGCTGGTCCTGTTGCCGTTGAGCGTCCTGCTGCTGTCCTGGCAGAGCATCGATATGCAGATCTGGTCCCACTTGTGGGAGACCCAGATGCCGCGCCTGCTGGGTAATACCCTAACGCTGATCCTCGGTGTGGGTGTCGGCGTGACGTTGTTGGGGGTCAGCCTGGCGTGGCTTACCAGCCTTTGCGAATTCCCCGGTCGGCGCTGGCTCGATTGGGCGTTAATGTTGCCGTTCGCGTTTCCCGCCTACGTGCTGGCGTTCGTCTTCGTCGGCCTGCTGGATTTTGCCGGCCCGGTGCAGACCCTGATGCGCGAATGGTTCGGCAGCGGCTTGCGCCTGCCCCGGGTACGTTCGACCGGCGGGGTTATCCTGGTGTTGGTGCTGGTGTTCTATCCGTACGTCTATCTGCTCGCGCGAAGCGCCTTCCTGGCCCAAGGCAAGGGATTGATGGAAGCGGCCCGGGCACTCGGCCAATCGCCCTGGCAGGCGTTCTGGCGGGTGGCGCTGCCGATGGCCCGACCGGCAATCGGCGCGGGCGTGGCGCTGGCGCTGATGGAAACCCTGGCGGATTTCGGCGCGGTGTCGGTCTTTAACTTCGACACCTTTACCACCGCCATCTATAAAACCTGGTACGGCTTCTTCAGCCTTTCCAGCGCAGCCCAACTGGCCAGCCTGTTGCTGTTGGCGGTGATGGTGGTGCTCTACGGTGAGCGCCGTGCCCGGGGAGCACAGCGGGCCAGCAACGAACGGCCCCGGGTCAAGGCGCTTTACCATTTGCGCGGTTTCAAGGCGGCAGCGGCAAGCGGCTGGTGCCTGTTGGTTTTCGCTTGCGCGTTTGTCATTCCGGTGCTGCAACTGGTGGTGTGGTTCTGGCAGCGCGGTCGGTTCGACCTGGATGAGCGTTATGCCGGGCTGATCATCCATACCCTCTATCTGGGCGGCCTGGCGGCCCTGGTCACCGTGTGCGCGGCCTTGCTGCTGGCGTTCGCCCGTCGCTTGGCGCCGACCCGTCCGATCCGCGCCGGTGTCGGCCTGGCGAATCTGGGTTATGCCTTGCCGGGTTCAGTGCTGGCGGTGTCGATCATGCTTGCGTTCAGCTATCTGGACCGTGAGTTGGTCATTCCGCTATCGACCCTGCTCGGCGGGGCGGGAAAGCCGTTGCTGTTGGGCAGCTTGGCGGCGCTGCTGCTGGCCTACCTGATACGTTTCCTGGCCGTGGCCTACGGTCCGCTGGAAAGCAGCCTGGCGCGGATTCGTCCGTCATTGCCCGAGGCCGCACGAAGCCTTGGCGTCAGTGGGCCACGCCTGTTTTTCAAAGTGTATCTGCCGTTGCTCCTGCCTGGCACGTTGAGCGCGGCGTTGCTGGTGTTCGTCGATGTGCTCAAAGAAATGCCCGCCACCCTGCTGATGCGCCCGTTCGGCTGGGACACGCTGGCAGTGCGGGTCTTTGAAATGACCAGCGAGGGGGAGTGGGCACGGGCTGCATTGCCGGCGCTGACCCTGGTGCTGGTCGGGCTGTTGCCAGTCATCGGATTGATACGGCGCTCGGCTCATCGGCGCGTTCTGAATTAATTGAGAGCGGCTCCAGGTGCCAGTGCCATGGCATGCGGATACAATGCGCGGCATTCGGTGCGGTCCGTCCGTCGGACCGGGTAGCTGAGGACGCCATTTTTTCAGGCGTTCGTGCTCTGCAGTACCCGTCCGCACCCTCGCCACGCCCGGAAGGAGAAACCCATGGGACAGCGTACGCCTCTGTATGACCTGCATCTCGCCCTTGGCGCGAAGATGGTCGATTTTGGCGGTTGGGATATGCCTCTGCACTACGGCTCGCAGGTCGAGGAACACCATCAGGTGCGCCGCGATTGCGGTGTGTTCGATGTGTCCCACATGACCGTGATCGACGTTGCCGGCCCCCAGGCCAAGGCCTGGCTGCAGCGCTTGCTGGCCAATGACGTCGATCGCCTCCAGGACACCGGCCGTGCGCTGTACAGCACGATGCTCAATGAGCGCGGCGGCATTGTCGATGACATGATCATCTACCGGGTCGAGTACGGTTACCGGCTGGTGTTCAATGCCTCGACCCGCGACCAGGACTTGGCCTGGATGCAGGCACAGCTCGGTGAATACAACGTGCAACTGCACGAGCGTCCCGAATTGGCGATGCTGGCCATCCAGGGGCCGCAAGCCCGGCACAAGATTGCCGAGCTGGTCACGCAATCGCGCGGTCAATTGATCCAGCAGCTCAAGCCCTTCGAAGGTCGTGCCGACGGCGACTGGTTCATTGCCCGTACCGGCTATACCGGTGAAGATGGTTTGGAAATCGTCCTGCCGGCCCATGAAGCCCCGAGCTTTTTCAACGATCTGGTGGGCGCCGGAATTCCTCCTATCGGCCTAGGAGCCCGCGATACCTTGCGCCTGGAAGCGGGTATGAACCTCTACGGCCAGGACATTCATCAGGATGTTTCGCCGCTGGCCTCCAACATGGCCTGGAGCATCGCCTGGGAACCTGCGAACCGCCAGTTCATTGGCCGCTCGGCGCTGGAAGCCGAACTGGCGGCTGGCGTGCAATACAAACTGGTCGGGCTGGTACTTGAAGAACGCGGTGTTCTACGCGCTCATCAGGTGGTCCGTATCGCCAATGTTGGCGAAGGAGAGATCACCAGTGGTAGTTTTTCTCCTACGCTTAGTAAGTCTATTGCCCTGGCACGTGTTCCGATGGCTACCGCCGACCGGGCCGAGGTGGAAATTCGTGGCAAGTGGTACCCGGTACGAGTGGTCAAGCCGACCTTCGTCCGCCATGGCAAAACCCTGATCTAACCTTTTGCGGCGGGCCGCTGGCCGCTGACACTTTCTCTTGAGGACATAGAATATGAGTGATATCCCCGCCGAACTGCGTTTTGCCGAAAGCCACGAGTGGGCGCGCCTGGAAGCCGACGGTACCGTCACCGTGGGCATCAGCGACCACGCGCAGGAGGCTTTGGGCGATGTGGTGTTTGTCGAGCTGACCGAGGTCGGTAAGATTTTTGCTGCTGGTGATCAGGCGGGAGTGGTGGAGTCGGTCAAGGCCGCTTCCGACATCTACGCCCCCATTTCCGGCGAAGTGATTGCGATCAATGAAGAGCTGGGCGTCTCGCCGGAGTTGCTGAATTCCGATCCGTACGGCGCCTGGATCTTCAAGCTCAAGCCAAGCGACAAGGCCGAGTTGGACAAGTTGCTCGATGCGGCAGGCTACAAGGCTGCTATCGGCGAGTAACACTTGATACCTGTGGGAGCGAGC
>NZ_JBHFJB010000033.1:0-6930 GCF_057334555.1 Pseudomonas sp. AGC41 | reverse complement strand
CCCACAGGGTTCTTCAGGGAGCATTGATGTGCATGCTCCGCCACTCCCGCAGGGCAACTACCCGGCCCGTGCCCCCAGGTAGAAATCCTCAAGGTCGCCGCGCGCCGCCAGTTGCTCGGCGCTGCCCTCGCTGACTACACGCCCGCTTTCCAGCACATAACCGTAATGGGCGTAACGCAGGGCAAGGTTGATGTTCTGCTCGGCTATCAGGAAACAGCAGCCCTCGCGCTGGTTGAGCTGGTGGATGATCTCGAAGATTTCCTCGACGATCTGCGGCGCCAGGCCCATCGACGGTTCGTCCAGCAGCACCAATCGCGGCCGGGCCATGAGCGCGCGCCCGATCGCGATCATCTGTTGTTCGCCACCCGAGGTGTAGCCGGCCAGCGTCTTGCGGCGCAACTTCAACCGAGGGAAGTGGCCGTACACCGACTCCAGGTCAGCCAGCAGCTGGCGGCGCGGAACCTGACGGGCCAGGGCACCGGTCAGCAGGTTTTCCTCCACACTCAACTGAGCGAAACAATGCCGCCCCTCCAGCACCTGTACCAAGCCATCGCGCGCCAGCAAATGTGGCGCGCTGCGCGTCACGTCCTGCCCTTGATAGACAATGCGTCCCCGGACCACTTCGCCTCGCTCGGCGCGTACCAGGTTCGACGCGGCCTTCAGCGTGGTGCTCTTGCCCGCGCCGTTGGCCCCCAGCAGCACCACGATCTGTCCTTTCGCCACGCTTAGCGACACGTCGCGAACCGCCAGGATGGTGTGGTCGTACAGCACCTCGATGCCGTCAATCTGCAGGATGGGCATATCTGTCGTCATGCTGTCTCGCCTTCTCGCAAAAGCGACCGGACGCGGGCGCCAGATCGCGGCCATGGTTCAGGATTCCTTGCTGCAATCGCGCGGTGTGATGCCTTTTTCCTTGGCGTACTGCTGCGAAGACGCTTCGATGATCGGCCGCAGCAACGCGCGGTCGGCCTGCACCCAGTCACTGATCAGCTTCCACTGCGTGCCGTCCCACTGCTGGAAGCGCACCGAGCCGCCGCCTTCGTGGTCCGAGCAGGACAATTGCAACGGCTGCACCAACCCCAGCGCCCCCAGCTCCTTGAGACGTGCATCATCGAGTTTGAGATTCTCGAAGCCCCAGCGCACCTGCTCGCCGGTCAACGGTTGCTGGCCGAACTTCTGCTGGGCAATGCGCAGCGCCTCGACGTTAAGGATGCCGTTGACCACGCCCAGGTTGTAATACACCGTGCCGAAACGCTTGGGGTCCGCCAGGTCGCCATCGCCGGCGTCGACCACGTCCTTCTTGATGCCTTGCAGCACCGGGAAACCGGTGCCCGACGGGTGCGTGGTGATCGCGATGAAACCCTTGGCCGCCGCACCGGCCGGCGCGGCGTCATCCTCGGAATTGCTCCAGATGTTGCCGATGATGTGGTCGGCCGGGAACCCGACTTTCTGCGCGGTTTTCAGCGCCACCGGGTTCATCACACCCCAGCCGGCCAGTGAGCTGGTCGATGGTTGCGATCTGCTTGCCCAGCACCGAAGGCGTCCACGGCCCTGGCAAGACCGCCGCGATGACCTTCAGGCGCGTGGTGGCGGCCAGCAACGCGTGACTGAACGCCACCGATTCGTGCTGGTATTCGGCGCCATAACCGGCGGTAAAACGGATCTGGGTCAGGGCATAGTCGAAGCCGGCATCCTCGGCGATCTGCGCCAGCTTGCGGTTGTAATCGATCCCCCAGTCGGTGCGCTGGGGGATCTTGCTGACCACCAGTCCGCCGCTGACGTTGGGTACCCAGTAGGCAAACTTGATCGTGTCCTGGCTCATTGCATGTACTCCCGGCTCGTTGAGATATAGGCGTGGTCGCCTTTGTACAACGGCTAGAGCAGCAACCGTGCCACTTGGATTTTTCCTTTATTTTCAGGCAGTTAATTCGCCTACTCAATTATGCGACTGTCGTGCGGCAGGCAAGCTGCTGGATCGCTGTTGCACAGCCAACACCCGGCGTACTGCCGCGCAAACGGTGGACTGTTGCCTGCCGAACAGTCGCCGGACAGATTGTCCGCGGGACGACAGCATTTATGCCGGGAAACCCGGCGTACGCCCGGTTTTCATTGGCCAGGAGCAGCGGCATGGAGCGTGCAATGGCTGTTTTCAACGGCAGGCCTTGGCCTTGCCCGCCCTCTTTTCCCCAGAAGGAACACCGCCATGACCGCACAGCAACAATACCTGCCGCATGTCCTTTCCACCGGCACCCACTACGAAGCCTTGGCCGCGCGCTTCCGGCCGATTTTCGCGCGTATCCAGGCGGGTGCGCTGGAACGCGAACAGACCCGCAGCCTGCCTTTCGAACAGGTGAAATGGCTCAAGGAAGCCGGCTTCGGCGCCGTAAGGGTGCCGGTCGAATATGGCGGCGCCGGCGCCTCGCTGCCGCAATTGTTGCAACTGCTGATCGAACTGGCCGAAGCCGACTCCAACCTGCCCCAGGCGCTGCGCGGGCATTTCGCCTTTGTCGAGGATCGCCTCAACGCCCATGCCACCCGCCCGCAGGACGTCTGGTTCAAGCGCTTCGTCGACGGTGACCTGGTGGGCAACGCCTGGACCGAAATCGGCGCGGTGAAACTCGGCCAGGTCATCACCCGGGTTTCCCGCCAGGGCGACCAATGGGTGGTTAACGGCACCAAGTACTACAGCACCGGCAGCATCTTCGCCGACTGGATCGACCTGTACGCCCAACGCGACGACACCGGCGCCGACGTGATTGCCGCCGTCAGCGTCCATCAGCCGGGCGTCAGGCAAAGCGATGACTGGGATGGTTTTGGTCAACGGACCACGGGCAGCGGCACGTCGGTCTTCGAGAACGCCGTGGTCGAAGACGAAAACCTCATCGACTTCTCCACCCGCTTCAAATACCAGACCGCGTTTTACCAGTTGGTGTTGCTCGCCGTGCAGACCGGCGCCGGGCGCGCCGCCGTCCGCGACATCGGCGAACAGGTGCGCCAGCGCACGCGAGTGTTCAGCACCGGCAACGCCAGCGAAGTGAGCCAGGATGTGCAAGTCCAACAAGTGATCGGCAGGGCCTCGGCCCAGGTCTACGCCGCCGAAGCCACCACCCTGCGCGCCGCCGGTGCCTCGCAGCGGGCCTACCAAAGTCGCTTCGACCTGGACGCCGAGACGGAACACACCGCCAACCTCCTCGCCGAACTGGAATCGGCCCAGGCCCAGGTGGTGGTCGCCGACCTGACACTGCGCGCCACCAGCGACCTGTTCAACGCCCTCGGCGCCTCCGCCACCAGCACCAGCAAAGCCCTCGACCGCCACTGGCGCAACGCCCGGACGGCGGTTTCGCACAACCCGCTGATCTACAAGGAACGCATCATCGGCGACTGGGAGATCAACGGGACGGAGCCGCCGTATGTCTGGCAGATTGGTGGGGGGTCGAAGCAGCGTTGAGCCGGGCCGTGATCCAGTCCCGACTGTGCCTGAGCACACGCTCGGCGATCGCCGTCGGGAAATGAATGAAGCCGTGGGGGCAGGACGGTAGAAGATGCGCTTGAACCGTAGCGGCCCTGCCCCACAACTCAGCCAGGCCAAGCGTGTCGTCCCTGAGCGGGTCCAACTCCCCGGTGAACAGCAACGCCGCTGGCATCCCCGTGAAGTCACCGTAGAGCGGCGACAGCGGCGCCTGGCGGCGCTCCTCATCGCTCAGGCCCGGTGTCAGCAGGCGCAGGGCATCGACCATACCGGGCCCGTCCAACACCAGTGTCTCAGGTCCGGCGGCGTGGACGCTCGCGGTCCCGGCCAGATCGTAGACGCCGTAATACAGCACCGCGCCGCGTATGCGCCCAAGCAAATCCGGCCATTGCCTGAGCGCCAGCAACGTAGCCACGGCCAAGTGGCCTCCAGCCGATTCACCCACAACGATCACCGGCAGATCGGCGAATTCCTCCTCCTCGCCCAACAGCCAGCGTGCTGCTGAGAGGCAATCCTCCATCAGGCCTTCCACCGGTGTGCTGACCGCGAGCCGATAATCCACCGAGACCACCGCGACCCCGCACTCTTGCACCATGGCGATGTTGAACGGGTCATTCATCTGGGCATTGCCGATGACCCAGCCGCCACCGTGGAAATCCAGCACGACGCCTCGAGCTTTTTCTTTCGGCCGGATTATCCGCACCGGCACCGCGACGTCGCCCGTGCCTATCCGGCGTTTTTCAGCCAGTAGCCCATGCTTGCCCAACTTGCCGTCGCCGTTGATTTGACTGGCACGCAACAGCGCTTGAATGACGCGGGGGGTGACACGATTGCGGATGCGAAAGCGTGGCAGCCAGGCCAGCTTCCTGTTGAAACTGCGCACTTGCGCCAGCTCATCTTCATCCGCTGGCCATAGCTTTGCGGTATTCAATGGGCGACTGCTCATCAGCGGTTATTGCGCAGGATGGAGAAATTCAGGGCAGCGGCCACACAAAGCCACGCCAGGTAAGGAAACAGAATCAACCCGGTGATCACGTCCAGGCGCAACGCCAACACCACCATCACCGCCACGACCAGCCAGAGCAGCGTGATCACCACCATACCGGCCAGGACCTGATGGGCGCCGAAAAACACCGGAGTCCACAGCGTATTGAGCGCAATCTGCGCCGCCCATAAAGCCAATACCAATTGGCTCCCCGGGATCAGGCTCAAGCGATATCCGGCCCAGGCAAGCAGCAGGTAGATGACAGTCCAGGCCACGGGAAACAACCAGTTGGGGGGTGTGAAGCGGGGTTTGACGAGGGATTCGTACCACGGGCCCGGTTTGAAAATGACACCGGTGCTTGCCGCAGCGCAGCAGGCGAGGAGGAAAATAAAGAAGGTCATTGGGCGTCCTTGGCTGGGAGCGGTTGTCGTGGTAGAGAGCATGGCAGGCAGCGTTGGGTTACGATCCAATGCAGTGTCCATTGTCCAAAGACTCGCTGGCCCGCGCATAAATTCAATAAGCCTCGCGACGCCCGCAAAAAGCCACTAGGGAACAAGCATGTTCGCCCGACCTTTCTCCATCGACATTCCTCAAAGCGTCCTTGATGACCTGCGCCACCGCCTGCGAAACACCCGGCTTCCGGTGCTACTGGCCGGGCAAGGTTGGAGCGAAGGGATGGACCTTGACGTGCTCCATGCACTGATTGCCCATTGGTCGAACACCTTCGACTGGCGTGCCCAGGAAGCAGCGCTCAATCGCCTGCCGCAGTTTGTCGCCACCGTGGGCGGGCAGCAGGTGCACTTCGTCCATCAGCGTGGCGTCGGGCCCAATCCGATGCCGCTTGTGCTCACCCACGGCTGGCCCGGGTCGTTCATCGAGATGCAGCGCATCATCGAACTGCTGACGGATCCGGCCAGCCATGGCGGTGATTCAGCCGATGCCTTTGATGTGGTGGTGCCATCCTTGCCGGGCTATACCTTTTCCGCGCCGTTCAAACAGGCGGGCCATGGGCCTTTCGAGGTTGCCGGTTTGTGGAACGAGCTGATGAGCGGGCTCGGTTATGAGCGGTTCGGTGCCCAGGGCGGCGATGTGGGCGCGGCTGTAACCAGTTGGTTGGGCATGCGCTTTCCCGAGCGACTGACCGGCATCCACCTCAACTACATTCCCGGCGCCTACCGCCCGCCCCTGGGCGAAACCGACCCACCTTTGAGCGAAGAAGAAAGCGCTTACCTGCAACGCGCCGCTGCTTTCAGCGAAGCCGAAGGCGCCTATGCGCACATTCAACGGACCAAACCGCAAACCCTGGCCGTGGGCCTCAGCGACTCTCCTGCGGGATTGCTGGCCTGGATGGGGGAAAAGATTATGTCGTGGTGCGATACGAGCCCCGCCATCAGTCATGAATGGTTGCTGACCAATGTGACACTCTACTGGCTGACGAACTGCATCGGTTCGTCGTTTCGCCCGTATGTGGAAGGCAGCAAGCGGCCCTTGCTGTTCACCAGCGGCGAGCGGGTGAAACCGCCGCTTGGGGTCGCGTTGTTTCCCAAGGAACTGCCGCTGCCGCCACGCAGTTGGGTGGAGCGTGGCTATAACGTCAAGCGCTGGACGCCGATGCCGCGCGGTGGTCATTTTGCTGCGCTGGAGCAGCCGGAGTTGCTGGCGGAGGATATTCGGGCGTTCTTTCGGGATTTGCGCTGAGCCAAAAGACAGTCTGCAAATCTTGTAGGAAATGACTACCCGTGGCGAGGGAGCTTGCTCCCGCTGGGCCGGTCCGACGCTTCGGGCGAAGCGGCCCCAATCAGCTACGCCATTTCGTCAGGCACGCCGCATCGCCCGGTTTTGCGGCGGCTGCGCCACCGAGCGGGAGCAAGCTCCCTCGCCACGGGGTCGGTGTGCGTCCTACAGGTCGGTTGTGGGGGTTGGGATCGACTTCTATAGTTGGGTCGTCGCTGGCTTTGGCTGGTGGCTGGGTTTCGCAGCCCGACTGCAAAGGAAATGCACCGTCGAATGAAATTCAGGCAAACTTGCCCGCGTTCATTTTATGGCGGTTGCGCGCGGGAGATCTTCGGGTCTGCCGGGTTTTCCTTCCTCGGTCTGCGAACCCGCGCGCAACTGCCACCCGTTTGTTTCGCAGCGAAAAGGTGGCATTTCTTTTTTCTTGAAGGAAGTAACCTTATGACCGCTAATCAAGCATCTGCCCGCTACACCCCCCTCACCCCGATCGCTACCACCTACCCGGTCCTGCTGATCGACACTCACGCGCCACTTCCCGAACTCCACGCCTGTGTCAGCGAGCGCCTGCACGCCACGCTCGATTACCTGACGCTGGTGGCTTGCTCCAGCCTGCGGGACTCATCCAGCAGTGACATCAACACTCTGACCAACGTTGCCCGGATCCTCGTGCAGGACGTGGCCGACGTGTTCGGCGTCATTGAACGACGCGGTCTGGAAGGTTGACTCCATTGTGGGAGGGGGG
>NZ_JBHFJB010000032.1:22090-40053 GCF_057334555.1 Pseudomonas sp. AGC41 | reverse complement strand
CAGCCTCGGTGGCTACCTCGTGCGCAGCGACGTACTGGAACAGCTCAAGAAGGCGGAGCGCATCCGTGACACCTTCTTCAACCATCGCGGCCATCTGGCAGTACAGCTTACTATCGAACCTCTAGCCCTGAGCGCGACTCGCCTGAGCAGCATGCTCAGCGTCGACGGCCAACTGATCCCCTATCAGCACGGCGCGCCGCAACGCACGGGACTGGTGTGGCCCAACAGTCTGGGCAACACCAACGGTAGCCAGTTGACCCTGGTGCACAGCACCGGCAACACCGCCAGCATGAGCTATCGCGGGCCGTGGTCGTTGTTTCGGCTGCTTAGCCGCGGGCACCTCAATGGCCGCACCGACACCAGCGTGGACCTGACCTTTGCCGTTGCCGATGGGTTGATGCGTTATCGGATTGGGGCGGAGAAGGCCAACAACCCGATTACCCAGCGCAGCTTTGAAGGGTTTGTGCTGCCCAGGACATTGCTGGAGGACCGTCGATCAACGAAAGCCGTAAGCGAAGTTGAAGATGTCGCCGCAACAGGGCTCAACGACGAGCACCAATAAATCAGCCTTCTCCAGCCAATTGAATTTGCCAGTGCAAAGAGCGCTCCACTGCGGCCACTGCTCCAGCAGGATCGAGACAAATTTCTCCGCGGCAGGCGACAGCGAAGCGCTTCGTCGATAAACCAGGCCCAATGACCGGTTCACCCGGTGCTTGGCGGTCTTGGCGGAACCACGGCACGTTGTTGCCGAAGAATCCGCTGCTGATCGACAACGATGCGCGCCTGTTGCCGCAGACCTACCAGGGGACGCAGATCAGCAGCAGCGACATCGAGCGTGATGCTGAGGTTGCCTATGTCATGCAGCAGGGCACCTTCAAAGGGCTGGGGGTGAAACTGCGCAACTACGTCTATCGCTCGGATTTTTCCAGGGGACGTGACAGTAATCGCCTCTACCTGACCTACGATGTTGCGCTTTGGTAGTGGCTTGGCCGGCGCCGAGGGCGGAAATGGGGCATGACGAAATCATGGCGTTCCCTACACCCACTTGAACGTCTCCCCCAACGCAGCCTCTGACACTAGTACAGGGCGCACGCACGTCGCCCATTCACCGCGCGGAGGCTAGGTTCACATGAAGATTCTAATGGTCCTTACATCTCATGATCAGTTGGGCGACACCGGCAAGAAAACCGGCTTCTGGCTGGAAGAATTCGCCGCTCCCTATTACGTGTTCGTCGATGCCAAGGCCACGGTCACGCTTGCGTCGCCGAAGGGCGGGCAACCACCGCTGGACCCCAAGAGCGATGAAGAGGACGCCCAGACTGATGCAACCCGTCGCTTTGGCGCCGACACCCAGGCCCAAACAGCGTTGGCCAACACCGTGCCGCTGGGCGAGGTCGACCCCTATGACTTCGATGCGGTGTTTTATCCCGGCGGTCATGGGCCTCTTTGGGATCTCGCCGACGACACCGACTCCAAGACCCTCATCGAAGCGTTTTATGCCTCCAATAAGCCCATCGCGGCCGTCTGCCACGCGCCTGGAGTGTTCAAGAACGTCAACGCCCCGGACGGCCAGCCCGTGGTCAAGGGTAAAAAAGTCACCGGTTTCACCAACTCCGAAGAAGAGGCGGTGGGGTTGACCCAAGTGGTCCCGTTCCTGGTCGAGGACATGCTCAAGGCCAAGGGCGGCGAGTATTCCAAAGGGGCGGACTGGGGCAGCCATGTGGTCGAGGACGGGCATCTGATCACCGGGCAGAACCCCGCCTCATCCGAAGCGGCCGCCAAGGCGTTGCTCAAGCGGTTGGAGGCGGAACAGGCGGGTTGAGTCGATATACCCGTGGCGAGGGAGCTTGCTCCCGCTCGGCTGCGCAGCAGTCGTGAACCGGTGGACAAGGTGATTCCGATAATCCGCATTCGGCGGGTTTTTGGGGCCGCTTCGCGACCCAGCGGGAGCAAGCTCCCTCGCCACAGGGGCCATCGTTGGTCTTGACTGGGCCGCGGCGCGGCTCATTGATTGATCAGGTGTCATTTCACGAGCAACTCGTCGTTTGCAAATACAGCCGCTATAGTGCGATCCATACGCCATCCCTGGCGCTGACACGGCAGTCACAGGAAACCCTTATGTCGCAAGGCGAGCTCGTCATTGATCCCGAAATCAGCCACTTCCCACTCTCAGCCAACGTCCAGCAGGCACGCGAGCAGATCCCTCCGGCCAAGGCCCGATTGGCCCAGCGCAAGGATGTCGTGCTGAAGCCGTTCATGATGTGCAGGGCCTGTTTTGCGGCTACTTCCTGATCAAATGGGTTGCGGCTGGGCATTACATCGGCGGGCCGCTTCTTGCTGGCCTGCTCTGGTGCGAGACCTGGATATTCAGCTTGCCGCTGCGGTGGTTCTGGCGCGAGGAAAGTCGCGGCTTGAAACGTGCTGAAGATAACGTCCCGATTGTGCTGCAAAGGACCTGCACCGACTTTCTCGCAGAGCAGGACCTGGGCCCCTATCGCTGGATTTCCCGGGGCGAAGACATGCTTGGGTTGTTTCCGGAAAGCGCCGTGCTGTATCTGTATTCTGCAGAGTCCGGTCACCAGCACGCCTTGATTGACGCGCCGCGGGTTGTCCGGCAAGTAAGGGTCGACGAAAGCGCCGAGACCGTGCACACCTCCCGCACCCATACCACCCATAGCGAGCGTCGGGTCAATACAACCCACTTTGGCGGCGAGATCGGCGAAGGCACCTCGGACTCGACCACCTATACCTCAAGTACCACGTACCATACCTTCACCTTGCAGCTGCAGTTTCAAATTGGTTCAGGCACGCCTTGCTGGACCACCTGGTCGTTTGGCAACGATTGGCAAGAAGCCGAAAACTGGCGGTTGCAGATTGCCCAGGCGGCGGGGCTGTAGGGTCACGGCATAGGCAATCAGCCGAACCCGACGATCGCCTTGGTTTCCAGATATTCCTCAAGCCCGAAGACGCCGTACTCTCGCCCATTGCCCGAGCGCTTGTAACCACCGAAGGGCGCCATGGGATTCCAGGCGGGGTAATTCAGCAGTACTTGCCCGGCGCGGATCCGAGAAGCCACCGCGCGCGCAAGGTCAAGGTCTTGTGACTGGACGTGGGCGCCCAGCCCGTAGACCGTGTCGTTCGCAATAGCCACCGCCTCGTCGATCGATTCGTAGGCAATGATGCACAGCACCGGCCCGAAGATTTCCTCCTGGGCGATGCGCATGGCGTTATCCACTTCGGAGAAAACCGTCGGGCGGGTGTAGTAGCCCTTTTCAAAACCGGGCACGCGTCCGAGCCCGCCGCAAAGCAGTTTTGCACCTTCGTGCAGGCCGGTCTCGATCATCGCCTGCACGCGATTGAACTGGGCTTGATTGGCAATCGGGCCGAGTACCGTCTCCGTTGACTGCGGATCACCCACCATGATCGCGTTGGCGGTGGCGGCCGCCAGCGCTTCGACCTCGGCCAGTCGGTGCTTGGGAACGATCATGCGAGTCGGGGCGCTGCATGATTGGCCGACGTTGCGAAACGCCGCCAGCACGCCGGCCGGGACGGCTTTGGCAAAGTCCGCGTCGGGAAGCAGTATGTTCGGCGATTTACCGCCCAGTTCCTGGCCGACCCGTTTCGCCGTCGGGGCGGCCGCCTGCGCGACCAGCGTGCCCGCGCGGTTTGAGCCGGTGATCGAAATCATGTCGATGTCCGCGTGTGCGGCCATCGCCGCGCCGACCACGTGGCCGCTGCCGTTCACCAGGTTGAAGACCCCCGGTGGCAGGCCCGCGTCATGCACCGCCTGGGCAAACAACAGGGCGCTCAGCGGTGAAAGCTCACTGGGCTTGAGCACCACCGTGCATCCGGCCGCCAGTGCCGGGGCGACCTTTGCGGTGATCTGGTAAAGCGGCCAGTTCCAGGGCGTGATCAAGCCGCAGACGCCGATGGGTTCGCGTCGGATCGCGATCGTACCCTCGAGCGTCTGGAAACGATAGGTGGACAGCAGATCGCGCGCGACCCGAACGTGTTCTGCCGCCAGGGGCACCTGCATTGCCCGCGCAGCAGCGATGGCTGAGCCCATTTCCAGGGAGATCGCCTGGGCAAACGCTTCTTTTCGCTCAAGAATAAGCTCATGGATCTTGTCCAGCAGCAGCGCGCGCGACGCCGTTGAGGTGGCAGACCAGCCGGCAAACGCGGCGCGCGCCGCTGCTACCGCCCGATCGATATCCTCGGCAGAGCCACTGGCGACCTGGGCGACCACTTCTTCGGTCGCCGGGTTGACCACCGCCAGGCTGGCCAGGCTGGCCGGCGCAGACCAACCGCCATTGATATAAAACCGCTGAGCCGTTTGCGGATCAACACTGTAGCGAGTCGAAGATTGAATAGTCATCCAAGGCGTTCCTTTAAAACGGCATGTCGAGTCTGCTCAATAAGCTAACAAAGCCGCCCGGACAAAATATGCCGTTGTTCAAGTGCCCAAAGGAGAATCTGCCGTATCTGCCAGACCAACTTCCCATTAACCGTGGCCTGCCACGTTCTGGCGCCTGCGAGCGCAAGACCCGGGTTCGGGGCGTCCCGCACAGTCTGCTGAACAGGTCGGGCAAAACGGTGCTTTGTACCAGGCGGCCTATGGTTTTAGCCGTTTATGCACGGTTTCATGGTGTTGTAATAACGCCACCGCTCACCGCCCTTCAATGGACATTCCAAAATGCCTGCACCGTTAATTTCCGTAGAGACGAATTCTGAACTGCCGACGCACGCTGACGTTGTCGTGATCGGCGGCGGCATTATCGGAACCTTCACGGCCTATTACCTGGCCAAGCGCGGCATGAAGGTCGCGCTGGTGGAGAAGGGGCGCGTGGGTGCGGAGCAATCGAGTCGAAACTGGGGTTGGTGCCGTCAGCAGAATCGGGACGCTCGTGAGCTGCCGCTGTCGACCAAGAGCCTGGAACTGTGGGAGCAGTTTGCTGCAGAGACCGGTGAGGACACCGGGTTCAGAAGGTGTGGCTTGCTTTACCTGAGCAACAACGAGACAGAGCTGGCGGGTTGGGCAAAGTGGGGTGAGTTTGCCCGTACCGTCAATGTCACCACGCACATGCTGACGGCGGAGCAGGCTGCAGAACATGGCCGGGTGACTGGCAAGTCCTGGAAAGGCGGGGTCTTTTCGCCGAGCGACGGCACGGCAGACCCGTCCCGTGCCGCTCCGGCGGTTGCGCGGGCGATCATCAAGCTGGGTGGCACTGTGCATCAGGGCTGCGCCGCCCGTGGCGTCGAAACCGAAGGCGGCCGGCTATCCGCGGTCGTTACCGAAAAGGGCACCATTCGCACCAGGCTCGCGGTGCTGGCCGGTGGCGCATGGGCGTCCTCGTTCTGCCGCCAGTACGGCATCCGGTTTCCCCAGGCGTCCATTCGCCAGACGATACTGTCGGTCTCCAAGGGCGCCGCAGAGATACCGGACGCACTCCACACGGATGCGGTCTCCATGACCCGCCGTTCTGATGGCGGTTTCACGCTGGCTATCAGTGGCAGGGGGCGCGTTGACCCGACCCCGCAACTGTTGCGGTTCGCTCCGCAGTTCCTGCCGATGTTCCAACGCCGCTGGCGCAAGCTGGCGCCCGGCGGCCTGCAAGGCTTCCAGTCGGGGCATGAAGGCCTGGGCCGCTGGCGGTTGGACCAGCCGACCCCGATGGAGCGGATGCGCATCCTCGATCCTGCAGCCGATGCATCGGTTGTCGAGCTGACTTACAAGCGCGCGGTCGACCTGATCCCGATGTTGAAAACCTCGTCAGTCACCGCTGCCTGGGCAGGTTATGTGGACAGCACGCCTGATGGCGTCCCGGGCATTGGCGAGATAGCGAGCCTGCCTGGACTGGTGCTGGCGGCGGGGTTCAGTGGCCATGGCTTCGGCATCGGCCCAGGCGCGGGGCATCTGATTGCGGACATTGTCAGCGCCATGACCCCCTTGGTTGACCCGCGTCCCTATCACCCGGATCGATTCCAGTCTTCAGCCTGGGGCAAAGTCGCGGAGTTCTGAGGCCAGTACAAATCTCACCGGCAACACCCGCAACGGGCGCATCCTCAGGGAATGCGCCCGTTCTCGTTGGCGGGGTGGATTCTGCCGCTGACGGCGGTTCGACTGGTTTTTTACGCACCATAAACGGCCGCGAACACCCTGAAAAAGGTGCAGATGCCCGGGCTTGGCGCATCCCGCACAGTCTGCTGAGCGGGCCCCGAAAAACGGTGGTTTGTGCCAAGCGGCCTATACTTTTAACCGTTTATGCGCGGTCTCATGATGCTGTAATAAAACCGTGATGCAGCGTTGCAGCCAGGCTTCAAGAACGAGCAACCGCTTGCCCCTCATGACCTCAACCATCACTCAGGACCGCACTCATGAGCTTCCTTCGCCCCAAGTTCATTACCTTTGACTGCTATGGCACGTTGACCAACTTTCAGATGGGCACCATGACGCGCGAGCTGTTCGCCGATCGGGTCCCAGCCGAGCAGATGGATCAGTTCGTCAAGGATTTCTCGGCCTACCGGCTGGACCAGGTGATGGGCGACTGGCGGCCCTATGATGAAATTCTCAAGACGGCCCTGGCCCGGGTCTGCAAGCGTTGGGGTGTCGAATACAAAGGCGAAGGCCAGCTCTACTACGATGCCGTACCGACCTGGGGCCCGCATGCCGACGTACCGGCAGGCCTGTCGAAAATCGCCGACAAGATTCCCCTGGTGATTTTCTCCAATGCGATGGACGAGCAGATCATGTCCAACGTCGACAAGCTCGGCGCACCTTTTCATAAAGTCTTCACGGCTCAACAGGCCCAAGCCTACAAACCGCGCCTGGCGGCCTTCGAGTACATGCTCGATAACCTCGGCTGCGGGCCTGAGGATGTCCTGCATGTGTCTTCGAGCTTCCGCTACGACCTGATGTCGGCCCACGACATGAAGATCAAGCACAAAGCCTTCGTGGCCCGGGGTCATGAGCAACCGGCGAACGCGGCCTTTGGTTACCACCAGATCCCGGACATCGGCGGGTTGGCCGGCCTGGTCGGTCTCTGAGTCTCATTGCACGCGTCAAGGCATAAGGGGTTAGACATGGGCAGTGAGTCTTATTGGCTCGATACCGCACCGGCATTTACCGGTGCCCAGCTCGGTGCGTTGCCCGGGCAGGTCGATGTGGCCATCGTCGGTGGCGGTTTCACTGGCCTGGCCGCCGCCCGGTCCCTGGCCTTGAAGGGCGCCAATGTGGTGGTGCTGGAAGGCGGGCGCGTCATTGGCGAGGCTTCGGGGCGCAATGGCGGCCAGTGCAACACCGGCGTCGCCCAGGACTACGCGTCATTGAGTGCCAGCCTCGGCGCCGACAAGGCGCGCGCCTATTACCAGGCCTATGAAAGCGCCGTGCAGAGTGTCGTCTCGCTGGTGGAGCAAGAGCAGATTGCCTGCGACTTCAAGCGCAATGGCAAGCTCAAGCTGGCGGCCAAGCCCCTGCATTACGAAGGGTTGGCGCGCACTTGCGAATTGATTCGGCGCGAGGTCGATGCCGAGGTCGAGTTGCTGTCTGCGCAAGAAACCCGGGCTGAAGTGAACTCGGCCCAGTTCCATGGCGGCTTGCTGCAGCGTAACGGCGTGCAGATGCATGTCGGGCGTTTCGGCGTAGGGTTGGCCGAGGCCGCCGCCCGTCATGGCGCGCTGATTTTTCAAGGCGTATTCGTAACGGACTGGAAAGCCAGCGCCGGTGGCTACCGGGTCAACACCACCAAGGGTTCGCTACAGGCCACGCAGATCCTCCTGGCCACCGGTACCTGCCAGCAGGGTGGGTTGGGCTGGTATCGGCGGCGGATCGTGCCGGTGGGCAGCTTCGTGATCGCCACCGAGGTGCTGCCGCAGGCCCTGATCGACAGCTTGCTGCCGGCACACCGCTCTTATGTCACCAGCCGGATGATCGGCAACTACTTTCGGATCACGCCGGATAATCGCCTGCTGTTTGGCGGGCGGGCGCGGTTCGCCATGTCCGACAGCGTGTCCGATGCCAAGAGCGGCAAAGTCCTGCACGCGGCGATGGTGCAGATGTTCCCGCAGCTGGCCCACGTCAAGGTCGAGTATTGCTGGGGGGGACTGGTCGACATGACTTCCGATCGGCTGCCCCGGGCCGGCCAGCACGCCGGCGTCTATCACTCCATGGGCTACAGCGGCCATGGCGTGCAGATGTCAGTGCACATGGGCCAGGTCATGGCCGACGTCATGGCCGGGAAAGTCGAGGCCAACCCTTGGCGCGAACTCGACTGGCCGGCGATCCCCGGACATTTTGGCAAGCCCTGGTTCCTGCCGCTGGTAGGTGCGTATTACCGCCTTCAAGACTATTTGCACTGAGTTGCGGGGGGACGCTTCAGGTTTCAACACATTGCGTATAGCGCGAGCCATCGAGCCTTATCATTTGCGAAAGGTAGAACCGACATGACTGACAAAAAAAACAGTATCGACACCCAGCTGATAACAGGTACGGAAAGTCTGCGCGTTTTCGAAGGGCTCAATCGCGGCATGTCACGCCGCAATGCATTGCAGATGCTGGGGTTGGCCGGGGTGGCCGTGGCGGGCGCCGGCAGCCTGTTCGGCACCGCCGGCAAGCTGTTCGCCGATGAGCAAGCCGCCAGCCCAGGCAAAGGCAAGCCTGGCGGACGCATCCGCGTCGCCGGCTCGACCAGTTCCACCGCCGACACCCTGGACCCGGCCAAAGGTTCGTCGTCCACCGACTACGTACGCCACTACATGTTCTATAACGGGCTGACGCGTTTTGACAGCCACATGGTGCCGCAACTGGAACTGGCCGAGCGTATCGAGACCACGGACGCCACGCTCTGGGTGATCAGCCTGCGCAAGGAAGTGGCCTTCCACAACGGCAAGGCATTGACCGCCGCCGACGTGGTGTTCTCGCTGTTGCGTCACAAGGACCCGATCACCGGCTCCAAGGTCCTGCCGCTGGCCTCGCAGTTCGCCGACGTCAAGGCCGTCGGCACCCATGAAGTACAGATCCAGTTGAGCGGCCCCAACGCTGAACTGCCCTCGGTCCTTGCCGTCTCGCACATGTTGATCGTTCCGGAAGGCACCAGCGATTTCAGCCAGGGCATCGGCACCGGCCCGTTCAAGGTCAAGGAGTTCAAGCCCGGGGTGCGTTCGGTTGGCGTGCGCAACAGCAATTACTGGAAACCCGGCTTGCCGTACCTGGATGAGATCGAATTCATCGGCATTGCCGACGAATCCTCACGGATCAACGCCTTGTTGTCGGGCGACGTGCACATCGTCAACGAGGTCAATCCACGCTCGACGACCCGCATCAAGGCCAGCGCCAGGCATCGGGTCATCGACTCACCGTCGGGCAACTACACTGACCTGATCATCCGTCAGGACCAGATGCCCGGCAAAAGTCCGGAGTTCACCCAGGCGATGAAGTTGTTGCTGGACCGGGAGCAGATCAAGTCGGCGATCTTCCGTGGTTATGCGCGGGTCGGCAACGACCATCCGATTGCGCCCGGGGCACGCTTCTTCAACGCCGAGTTGCCGCAACGGGCTTACGATCCCGAACAGGCCAGATCCTTGTTGAAGAAGGCCGGCATGGAAAGCATCAGCATGCCGCTGATGTGCTCACCCGCGGCGACCGGTTCGGTGGACATCGCGGTGCTGCTGCAGCAGTCCGCCAAGGAGGCCGGGCTCAAGCTCAACGTCAACCGCCTGCCGAGCGATGGCTACTGGTCCAACCACTGGGCCAAGCACCCGCTGAGTTTTGGCAACATCAATCCGCGACCGAATGCCGACATGCTGTTCTCGCAGTTCTTCCAGTCGAGTGCGCCCTGGAACGAATCAGGCTGGAAAAACGAGCAGTTCGACCAATTGTTGATACAGGCCCGCGGTGAAACCGACGAGGCCAAGCGCGGCAAGATGTACGCCGACATGCAGGTCCTGGTGCATGAACACGGAGGCATCGGCGTACCGGTGTTCATCAGCAACATCGACGGTGCCGACCAGCGCGTAAAAGGCTACGGCGCCAACCCCCTGGGCGGTTTCATGGGCTACATGTTCGCCGAGCAGATCTGGCTGGATGCCTGATGAAGGTCGGTTTGGGCCACATTGCACGAGGGTCGGATGATGAATAGCAACACACTGTGGTTGATCGGCCGCCGCCTGGGGGCGGCGGTCGTGACCTTGTTGATTGTCTCCATGGTGGTGTTCGCCATCACGGCGGTGCTGCCGGGGGATGCGGCGCAACAGGCGCTGGGACAGTTCGCCACGCCGGAACAGGTGGCGGCCCTGCGGACGAAAATGGGCCTGGACCAGCCCGGTGTGTTGCGTTACCTGCATTGGCTGACAAGCCTGCTCAGCGGTGACCTGGGAATGTCGATGTCCAACGCGACGCCGGTGATCGAGCTGATGGCCGGCCGGGTTCCCAACACCTTGATGCTCGCCGCTGCCACGGCCCTGGTGTCGGTGCCTGTGGCGTTGACTTTGGGTATCGGCTCGGCCATGGGCCGAGGCGGGCGCCTCGACAGTTTCCTGAGTTTTTTCACCTTGACCATGGTGGCCGTGCCGGAGTTTCTGGTCGCTACCTTGGCGGTATTGATATTCGCGGTGAACCTGGGTTGGCTATCGGCGCTGTCCTACGCCAGTGACATCACGTCCCCCTGGCAATTCATGCGCACCTACGCATTGCCGGTGATGACGCTGTGCTGCGTGATTGTCGCGCAAATGTCACGCATGACCCGCGCAGCCGTGATCGATCAGCTCGACAGCCCTTACGTGGAAATGGCCCGGCTCAAGGGCGTGAGCAATATCCGTATCGTGCTCCGGCATGCCTTGCCCAATGCCATCGGCCCCATTGCCAATGCCATCGCCCTGAGCTTGTCCTACCTGTTGGGCGGGGTGGTGATCGTCGAAACGATCTTCAACTATCCCGGCATTGCCAGCCTGATGGTCGATGCCGTGGCCAACCGCGACATGGCCCTGGTTCAAGCCTGCACCATGTTGTTTTGTACAGCGTACCTGGCGTTGGTGTTGATCGCCGACCTGTGCGCGATTCTTTCCAATCCGAGGCTGAGAAACCAATGAACAACCTCATTGTGAAATCGCCGACGGCGGCCGCTGCGCTGGGGTTGGGCAAAGACGCCCACGCAAAGTCCTGGCTTGGCCTGGCCGGCGCCGCGATGTGTGTGATCTGGCTGCTGGTGGCGATTTTCGGCCCGTGGCTGGCGCCGCATCCGGTGGGCGAAGTGGTCTCCGACAACGTCTTCGACAGCCTCAGCGCGACGTACCCGTTCGGCACCGATTACCTGGGCCGCGACATGCTCAGCCGGGTTCTTGTCGGCGCGCGTTTCACCGTCGGCCTGGCGTTGGTGGCCGCGGTGCTGTCGAGCACCCTGGGAACCAGTCTGGCGCTGTTGTCGGTGGTGTCGCCAAAGTGGCTGGATGAGTTGATCAGTCGCCTGATGGACGCGTTCATTTCGATCCCGAGCAAGATGCTGGCGCTGATCATGGTCTCGGCCTTCGGCTCCTCGGTCACCTTGCTGATCTGCACGGCGGTGTTGAGCTACACCCCCGGTGCCTTCCGCATCGCCCGCAGCATGGCGGTGAATATCGAAGCGCTGGAGTACGTGCAAGTGGCCCGTACTCGGGGCGAGCGCCGGCTGTACATCGCCTGCGTGGAAATCCTGCCGAATATCCTCAATCCGGTGCTGGCGGACCTGGGCCTGCGTTTTGGTTTCATCGTGCTGCTGCTCAGTGGCATGAGTTTCCTCGGGCTGGGCGTGCAGCCGCCGGATGCCGACCTTGGCTCGCTGGTGCGCGAAAACATCGGCGGCCTCAATCAGGGGGCGCCGGCGATCGTGATTCCTGCGCTGGCCATCGGCACCCTGACCATCGGCGTGAATCTGTTCATCGACCGGTTGTCGTCGCGACGTAGCCGACGTACGGGAGGTCATTGAAATGAGTGAATTGATTCGGGTACAGGACCTGCGCGTGGTCGCCTGCGGCGAGCGCGAGGAGGTGGACATCGTCAAGGGGGTCAGCTTCTCCCTGCAAAAAGGCCAGGTATTGGCGTTGATCGGTGAGTCCGGTTCCGGCAAGACCACCATTGCCCTGGCGCTGCTCGGTTATGCCCGACGCGGTTGCCGGCTGGCGGGCGGCGTGGTGCAAATCGGCGAGGATGACATGCTGGCGCTGAGCGAAAGCCAGTTGCAGAAGCTGCGCGGCAATCGGGTGTCCTATATCGCCCAGAGCGCCGCTGCGGCGTTCAACCCGGCGAAAAAACTCATCGACCAGGTAGTGGAAGGCGCGCTGATTCATGGCCTGGGCAGCCGGGCGGTGCTTGAGGCGAAGGCCATCGAGCTGTTTCGCGACCTGGCCCTGCCAGACCCTGAGCGCATCGGCCAAAGCTATCCGCATCAGGTGTCGGGCGGGCAACTGCAACGGGTGATGGCGGCCATGGCGCTGATCAGCGATCCATTGCTGGTGGTGCTCGACGAGCCGACCACCGCCCTTGACGTGACTACCCAGATCGATGTGCTGCGGGCCTTCAAACGGGTGGTCCGCGAGCGTGGCGCCACGGCCGTTTATGTGTCCCACGACCTGGCGGTCGTGGCGCAGATGGCTGATCAGATTGTGGTGCTCAATGGCGGCGAGATCTTCGAACATAGCGCCACGGCACCTTTGCTCAAAGACCCGGCCCACGAATACACCCGCAGCCTGCTGGCGGCAGCGCGGCCGGACACGACGATCCGTCCACCTTGCGACATCGCGCAAGACACGCCGTTGCTGACCATCCAGGGGCTGACTGCCGGCTACGGCAACAAGAATGCCCAGGGCATGCCAGCGATTCGTGTGCTGGAAGGCATCGACCTGACGGTTCGCCGAGGCCAGGCCATCGGCGTCATCGGTGAGTCGGGCTCGGGCAAATCGACCCTCGCACGGGTGGTGGCCGGATTGTTGCAACCGGCCCTCGGCGGGTTGACCTTCGACGGTCAACCCTTGGGCGGCAGCCTGTCATCGCGCACCCCCGAGCAGTTCCGGCGCATACAGATGGTCTTCCAGAATGCCGACACCGCGCTCAACCCGATGCACAGCGTCAGCACGATCCTGAGCCGCCCGCTGAAGATGTATTTCGGCCTCAAGGGCGCGCCGTTGCGCGAGCGTATCGGCGAGCTGCTGGACCTGGTGCGTCTGCCCCGAACGATGGCGGATCGGCGTCCGAACGAACTGTCCGGCGGACAGAAACAACGGATCAACCTGGCCCGGGCCCTGGCGGCCAAGCCCGAGCTGATTCTCTGTGACGAGGTGACCTCGGCGCTGGATACTGTGGTCGGTGCGGCAATTCTCGAACTGCTGCGCGATCTGCGCCAGGAGCTGGGTGTGTCCTATCTGTTCATCAGCCACGACATCTCCACCGTGCGCGCCTTGTGTGACGACATCGTGGTGATGTACAGCGGGCACAAGGTCCAGGCCGGTACGCGTCAATCCTATGCCGAGGCACCGTTCCATCCGTATACCGATCTGTTGATCCATTCGGTACCGGAACTGCGCCAGGGCTGGCTGGAAAGCTGCGGCGCAACGACCTGCCAGACGCTGCCGCCGATTGGCCCGAAAGCCGCTGTGCCAGGGCTGTGCACCTTCCTCAATCGCTGCCCGGTGCGGGTCGACGGGCTGTGCAACTGCGTCGCGCCGGACCGGCGGATGTTAGTCGGTGGCAGCGAGATCCTTTGCCATCACGACGGCGCCGAACTGATGAAAACCCAGCAATCGAACCATCCGACCGTGGCGGCGTACGCATGAAACCCCGTGTATTGGAGATTCTCAAACGGCTGATGGCCTTCGACACCGTCTCTTCGGAATCGAATATGGCCTTGATCGAATACGTGCGCGATCTGCTGCTGACCAAGGGCATCGAGTCACTGATCGTGCGGGACGACAGCGGCAACAAAGCCAACCTGTTTGCCAGTACTGGTCCAGGGGATGTGCCGGGGATCCTGTTGTCGGGTCATACCGACGTGGTGCCGGCGGCGGGGCAGGCCTGGACCTTCCCGGCGTTTGCGGCGACGGTGCAGGACGGGCGGATCTATGGCCGCGGCAGTTGCGATATGAAGGGCTTTATCGCCCTGGCGATCGACGCCATGCTCGATGCCGCCGAGCAGCCTTTGAGCCGGCCACTGCAGTTGGCCCTGTCCCATGACGAGGAGATCGGCTGCGTGGGGGTCCGTCGTCTGCTTGATGTGCTGCACCTGGCACCGGTCCGGCCGTTCCTGTGCATCATCGGCGAGCCGACCAATATGCAATTCGTCCTCGGCCACAAGGGCAAGGGTTCCTACCGTACGTACTGCCGTGGCCTGGAGGCGCACTCATCGCTGGCACCACGCTCGGTCAATGCGATTCATGTGGCCTGCGACTTCATCGCCGCGCTGCGCCTGAGCCAACAGCAGTTGCAAGAGCAGGGTGCTCGGGATACCGATTACGATGTGCCGTACAGCACCGTGCACGTCGGTCAGATTGTCGGCGGCAAGGCGCTGAACATCGTGCCCAACCTGTGCACCGTCGATTTCGAAGTGCGTAACTTGCCGGCGGACGACCTCGACGGCTTCCTCGAGCAGATGCGCGTACGGGCCGAACTGATCGTGCGTGAAGCGCAGAAGCTTTCCAGCGTGGCTGCGATTGAAATCGAGACCCTGAACGTCTACCCGGGCCTCGACACCCACCCGAGCGTCGAAGCGGTACGATTCCTGAAAAACTTTGCCGCCCCGGACACTGGCACCGCGAAAGTCTCGTTCGGCACCGAGGGCGGGTTGTTCAAGCAACGCCTGGATGTGCCGGTCGTGGTCTGTGGCCCAGGCTCGATCGAGCAGGCGCACAAGCCTGACGAGTTCATCGAGATCAGCCAGATGGAGGCGGGCGAGTGCTTTCTGCAAGGGCTGCTGGGCTCGATGCGCATTTGATCGTGCAACGGTAAAGCCTGCCGTCGAAGGTAATGCTGTTCACTTAACACAATGATGTACCCGTGGCGAGGGAGCTTGCTCCCGCTCGGCTGCGAAGCAGTCGTAAACCGGCGGATGCGGTGTGTCTGATACAACGTGTTTGGCAGGTTTCGGGGCCGCTTCACTGCCCAGCGGGAGCAAGCTCCCTCGCCACGGGGTCCCCGATTGCCTTAAGTGAACAGCATTATGCCGTCGAACGCGGATTTTCAGCATTCAACGCTGTAGGGCCGGCGTTTTCAGCATCCTCGTCCAAGGCGACTCAATAGACTGAAGGCTGTCTCAGAACAGGACCCGACGTCATGCTCAAGAATCGCCTGAAAGATCCCAGCCTGCTGGTAGAACTCGCTTACATCGACGGCCAGTGGGTCGGCGCCGACAACGCCGCCACCCTGGACGTGATCAACCCGGCCACCGGCGAGGTGCTTGCCCGGGTACCGGCGATACATGGCAGTGAAACCCGGCGCGCCGTCGAAGCTGCCGATCGTGCCTGGCCGGCCTGGCGCGCACGTCCGGCCGCGGAACGGGCGGCGCTGCTCGATCGCTGGTACCAGGCGATGATCGACAACCTCGACGACCTGGCGTTGATCCTGACCTTGGAACAGGGCAAGCCGCTGGCGGAAGCCCAGGGCGAGATCCGCTACGGTGCCAGTTTCGTCAAATGGTTTGCCGAAGAAGCTCGACGGATCTACGGCGAAACCATCGCGGCCCCCAGCGGTGATCGGCGCCTGATGACCCTCAAGCAACCGGTCGGTGTCTGCGCAGCGATCACACCGTGGAATTTCCCCAATGCGATGATCACCCGCAAGTGCGCACCGGCCTTGGCCGCGGGCTGCACCATTGTGGTCAAGCCGTCGGACCTGACCCCGCTGTCGGCCCTGGCCCTGGCGGTGCTGGCTGAGCGGGTCGGCATTCCGGCGGGAGTGTTCAACGTGGTGACCGGCATGCCCGCCGGCATTGGTGAGGAACTGACCGGCAACCCGACGGTGCGCAAGCTTTCCTTCACCGGCTCCACCGCTGTCGGTCGGCTGCTGATGCGCCAGAGTTCGGAACACATCAAGCGCCTGAGTCTGGAGCTGGGCGGTAACGCTCCGTTCATTGTGTTTGACGACGCGGACCTGGAACAGGCCGTGACCGGCATCATGCTCAGCAAATTCCGCAACGCCGGGCAGACCTGCGTCTGCGCCAACCGCATTCTGGTGCAGGATGGGATTTACGAGCGCTTCGTCCAGCGCCTGGTGGAGGAGGTGGGCAAGCTCAAGGTTGGCGATGGCCTCGAGGCCGAAGTGAACATCGGTCCGCTGATCAACGCGGCGGCGGTCAGCAAGGTCGCTCGCCACATCGACGAGGCGTTGAGCCAAGGCGCGCGTCTGCTCTGTGGCGCGATTCCCACGGGCGACAGCCAGTTCGTCCAGCCGACGGTGCTCGGGGAAACGCATGCCGGAATGCTGCTGGCCAACGAAGAAACCTTCGGTCCGGTCGCTCCGCTGATGCGCTTCAGCACGGAAGAACAGGCGCTGGTCTTGGCCAACGCGACGCCCTATGGCTTGGCGGCATATTTTTTCACCCAGGATCTGCGCCGCTCGTGGCGGTTCGGCGAGGCGCTGGAGTTCGGCATGGTTGGCCTCAATACCGGGCTCATTTCCATGGACGTCGCGCCCTTCGGCGGCATCAAGCAATCGGGCCTTGGGCGTGAAGGCAGCAAGTATGGCCTGGATGAATTCCTTGAAGTCAAAGCCTTCCACGTCGGCGGGCTGTGATGCGGTCAGCGATTTGAAGAGGAGGCACGGTTGATGAGCAAACCATTCAGAATCGCCGCGATTGCTGGCGACGGTATCGGTAAGGAAGTCTTGCCGCAGGGGCTGCGGGTATTGGAGCAGGCGGCGAAGAAATGGCAATTGGATCTGAGCATCGAAGTGCTCGACTGGGCCCACTGCGATTACTACCTGGAACATGGGCAGATGATGCCCTCCGACTGGTTCGAACAGCTCAAGGGCTTCGACGCGATCTATTTTGGCGCCGTGGGCTGGCCGGACAAGGTACCGGATCACATTTCCCTGTGGGGTTCGCTGCTGAAGTTTCGCCGGGACTTCGATCAGTACGTGAACATCCGTCCGGTGCGGCTGTTTCCCGGAGTGCCGTGTCCGTTGGCCGGACGCGAAGCCGGGGACATCGACTTCGTGGTAATTCGCGAGAACACCGAGGGCGAGTACTCCTCGGTCGGCGGCAAGATGTTCGAAGGCACCGAGCACGAGTTCGTGCTGCAGGAGTCGGTATTCACCCGACGCGGTGTGGACCGGATTCTCAAGTTCGCCTTCGACCTGGCCCAGACCCGGCCGCGCAAACGCCTGACGGCGGCGACCAAGTCCAACGGCATTTCCATCAGCATGCCGTACTGGGACGAACGCACGGCGCTCATGGCGCAGCAGTACCCGGACGTCACCTGGGACAAGCAGCACATCGATATCCTGTGTGCACGTTTTGTGCTTCAGCCCGATCGTTTCGATGTGGTCGTGGCGTCGAATCTGTTTGGTGACATCCTGTCCGACCTCGGACCTGCCTGCGCCGGCACCATCGGCATCGCCCCGTCGGCCAACCTCGATCCGCAGCGTCGATTTCCCTCGTTGTTCGAACCGGTCCATGGCTCGGCGCCAGATATCTATGGACGGAACATCGCCAACCCGATTGCGATGATCTGGTCCGGTGCCCTGATGCTCGACTTCCTGGGTAATGGCGATGAGCGCTATCGCGCGGCCCATGACGGGATTCTCACAGCCATCGAGCGGGTGATTGCCGAGGGGCCGATTACGCCTGACCTGGGCGGACAGGGGTCGACCCAGGAGGTTGGACTGGCTATTGCGTTGGCGCTTTGAACCGGGAGCTGTGTGGTGTGTATATCCGTTACCAAAAAACGGATATACACCAAAAACGCACAAAACCCAGGCCCGTCTCAACGGGAAGAGAGGTCCTCCAACC
>NZ_JBHFJB010000032.1:11597-22070 GCF_057334555.1 Pseudomonas sp. AGC41 | reverse complement strand
AACGGCGGGCGCGAGACAGGCGGCGTCCAACCAAGCAAGTGCTCCAGCGCCGCACCGCAAACCCGGCCCTGACACGCCCCCATGCCACAACGACTCGCCAGTTTCGCCTCACGCCAGTTCTCAAAATCGCTCAGCTCACCATAGGCCACGTCTTCACAACGGCACACCAAGGTGTCGCGTTGGGGCAGGTCTTTCAAATGGGCATGAAGGGCAAAGGCAGTGTTCAAGGCTCCGGCAAAACCTTGCCAGCGTGCACGACCAGGCCACAGGCGTTCGGCTGCCAGGGTATCGCCGACAGCGGCGTGGCCGGCGATGGCGCCTTCCACCAGGGCCAGTTCGCTGCCGCCGAAACCGGTGCATTCACCAGCCGCGTAATGACCAACGCGAGTAGTCGCTTGCCAGACGTCGACAGCAAGCGCTTGCCCGTTGAGGGCACAGCCCAGCGCCTGGCCCACCTGAGTATTGGGGATCAAACCGAAACCGCAGGCCAGCCGGTCGCAGGCCAGTTCAACGGTTTTGCCGTGTTGCAGCAGGCGCACACCTTCGAGCTTGTCCGTTCCCAAGGCCTCCAGCACGTAGGTGTCGGTGCGGTAGTGCGCGTCGAACAGGCTGAACGCCTGCAACAACTTGCCAGGCCAGCGCGGCAGATTCGCGGCGAAACCCGCCACGGCGGCGCGGTTGGCCTGCTCGGCGATGCGCAGCAGTTGCGCCCCGTGATGTTTCGCCGTAGCCGCGCTGGCGAGCAACAGCGGCCCGCTGCCGGCAACTACCAAACGTTCGCCACGCACTGGCAGGCCGCCCTTGATCAACGCCTGCAAGCCGCCGGCGCCGGTGACACCGGGCAGCGTCCAGCCCGGGAAGGGCAGCAGCAGTTCACGGGCGCCGGTGCACAGGATCAAGCGGTCATAAGCGATCAGCCAACCCTGCTCGGCATCTTCTACCAGCAGGGTTTTATCGGCGGCGCTGGCGATCACTCGGGCGCCCATGCGCCAGGACACATTGGCACAGGCACGCAAGCGTTCCCGCAGGCCTCGTGCTGCGGTGGGCAGGTTGGCCTGGGGGCCGTCGCGCCAGATCTGTCCGCCCGGGACCGGGTTGTCGTCGAGCAGCACAATACGCGCGCCGCTGCTGGACGCCGCCAGTGCTGCCGCCATTCCGGCAGGGCCGGCACCGATGATCAGAATGTCGATGGACTCATTCATGCCCGGGTGTCCACTTGCATGCCATCCCGACATAGCGTCTGGCAGGCCAGGCGCCGGCGGCCGTCGATCATTACCCGGCATTCCTGACAGATACCCATGCCGCATAATGGCGCGCGGCGCTGGCCGGTCACCGAGGTTCGGCTGCAGCCGTCGGAGCCCAGGGCCAAAGCCGCGGCGACGGTGGCGCCTTCAGCGATCGACAATTTGCATCCATCAATGAAGAGTTCAGGCATGGTCTCTTACCCTTCAGCCAGATAGAGCCTGGAGCAACTCACCGTGGCGAGGGAGCTTGCTCCCGCTCGGTGGCGCAGCCGCCGCAAAACCAGCACACGCGGTGTGCCTGGGTAACCTGCTAGCAACGTATTGGGACCGCTGCGCAGTCCAGCGGGAGCAAGCTCCCTCGCCACGGGAGAGAGGTTCAGGGCTTCAGGCATGGGCAGGTTCTCCCAGGAAACGTTGCGGCAGATAGGGTTGCGCGGCCAGCGGCGCGGTTTCGTTGAACAGTTGCGCGACCAGCAGGTCGGCCGTCGCCGGCGCGGTGGTGACGCCAAGTCCTTCGTGACCTACCGCCAGCCAGAGACCCTTGCGCTGTGGATGCTGACCCACCAGCGGCAAGCCGTCGGGGCTCGCCGCGCGAAAACCGGTCCAGGCGCGGATGCCGTTGAGGTGCGCCAGGCCCGGCAGGTAATCGACGGCGCGCTTGAGCATCTTCGCGAGCATCCAGCCTTCGACCTGCGGATCAAGGTTGCCGAATTGCCGAGAGGCGCCGATGAACAGTTGTCCGGTCGGGCGCGGCTGGATATTGCAGGCCACCGATGGCCCGCTGGCGTTGTGGGCGCTGGTGACATAACCCAGTTCGACCAGGGTGTGGGTGAACGTGGCGGGGTAACGATCGGTGATCAACAGGTGGCCTTTCTTGGGTTCGATCGGCAGCTCCGGGCACAACTCGGTGGCCTGGATGCCGTTGGCGAGCACCACCGCTTCGGCGCTCAGCCAATGACCGTCACTGAGTCGTACGCGGTGGCCGTCCACTTCGCTGGCCTCGGCACGCTGCTGGCGAATGTTGTCGTGATCGAGCATCCAGCGGGCGGCGGCGGGCGCGTAGAGAATGCCGTCGCCGTTGATCAGCAGGCCGCCTTCCAGTCCCGTCCGCAGTTCCGGTTCGCGCTGCTGCAAAGCGGCCCGGCCAAGCAGTTCGCAGGCTTCGCCATGGGCCATCAGATTCAGGTACTTGTCGTGGGCCACGGCCATCTCTTCGGCGTTGGCGGCCAGCCACAGCGTGCCGTTATTGCGCCAGGCGCAGCCCTCAGGCAAGGCGGGGGCCAACTCGCGCCATCGCCGCAGGGAATATTGGCTCAGGGCCAGCTCCGCCGGGTTGTCGTCGAGCACCAGCAGATGCCCCATGCCGGCCGCCGTGGCGCCGTGCCAGCCGGCGTCCAGCACGAGCACCCGCAAGCCACGCAGGGCCAAGGTCCGTGCGCACGCCGCGCCGATTATGCCGGCGCCAATGACGATGACATCGGCGACAGAACCCTCGCTCACGGACGAATGCCCCAGGCGAACGGGTCGTCCGGATCGATGATCAACGTCGTTTCGGCGCTGATGTAGGCGCGGCCGCGAATGGTCGGCACGATGCGCTCGCCTGAACGCTCGTACGAGCCTTCGAATTCACTGCCGATGACACTGGCCTGACGCCAGATCTGTCCCGGTTGCAACTTGCCGTCGGCGGCCAGGCACGCCAGTTTGGCGCTGGTGCCGGTGCCGCAAGGGGAGCGGTCATAGGCCTTGCCGGGGCAGAGCACGAAGTTGCGGCTGTCGGCAGTGGGATCATCGGCGAACAGCTCGATGTGATCGATCAGCCCGCCGTCCTCGCCCCGAAAGCCCTGCTGTTCAAGAGCCTGCTGGACCGCGAACGTGTAGGCGGTCAAGGCATCGAGATTGTCGCCCGCCACCCGCTGGCCGTGGTCGGCGATCAGGAAAAACCAATTGCCGCCCCAGGCCACATCGCCCACCACCGGACCGATGCCGGGCACTTCCAGGCGTAACGCCTGGCGATAACGGTAGGCCGGCACGTTGCGCACGCTGATCGAACGATCCTCATGCAGAGTGGCCTGCACCGTGCCCACCGGCGTTTCGATGCTGTGCACGCCGGGGCCGATCCGGCCCAGGTGAGCCAATGACGCCACCAGGCCGATGGTGCCGTGGCCGCACATGCCCAGGTAACCGCTGTTGTTGAAAAAGATCACTCCGGCACAGGCCGTCGGGTCCACCGGTTCACACAGCAGGGCGCCCACCAGCACATCGCTGCCCCTGGGTTCCAACACGCACGCGGTGCGCCAGGCATCGTGCTGTTCGGCCAAGCGTTGCTTGCGCTCGGCCATGCTGCCCTGGCCCAGCTCGGGAAAACCGGCGGTGACCAATCGGGTCGGTTCGCCGCCGGTGTGGGAGTCGATCACAGTGATGCGTTGCATGGCGCCACGTCCGTTCAGGTGAGTGAACGCAAGCGTGGCCCGCGCCGGGGGCTGCCGGCTTGAGGGTTTTATCTGTTGCTCGTGACGAAATCGGCACAGCGCGAAGGCATCATCGGCTCGATGGCAGGAATTCGAACAGTGTCTGGCAGACTCCGGCGATGTGTTCGTCCAACAGCTTCACCGCGCGTTCGACATCGCCGGCCCGGCAGGCGTCGAGAATTTCCCGGTGCTCGTGGTCGGCGCGCTCCTTGCCCGCCGACAGGCTCATCTGCATGCGCAGGTAACGTTCCAGCTTGTCGTGGACCGAGCGGATCAGCCCGACCATGAACGGCCGTTGCGCCGGTTCGTAAAGGCAGGCGTGCAGTTGCCAGTTGAGTTCGGCCCAGCGACCGACGTCATCTTCGCCGATGAACTCGCGACAGATGCTGTCGGCGCGGGCGAAGGTCGCTTCGGTCATGTTGGGAATGGCCAGGCGCAGGACTTTGTCTTCGAGCAGCATGCGCACCTCGAACATCTGCGCCAGTTCCGCTTCGGAAATCCGCGTGACCATTGCTCCGCGGTTGCGCTGGAACATCACCAGGCCTTCGGCCTCCAGGCGCTTGAGCGCCTCGCGCACGGGGATCTTGCTGACATTGAACTGCCGGGCGATGTCGTCCTGGCGAATCGGCTCGTCTTCGGCAAAATGCCCGGCCACAATGGCATCGCGCAGGTGACGGGTGATGATTTCCGAAGTGGAGGGGGTGTTGCCCAGGTCGGGCAGATTGAACTTGGATAAGGTCACGGCGGCAGGTCGTCGGGCTGAGTTGGGGATATGGTATACGACTTGCCTGCGGCGATGTCGAGCGCTGCTCTGGCGAGGGTCTGCGGTCAGCCGTGGGACGGCTGGGCGACGAAAGCTTCGCTGCGAACGATCAACAACCCGGTGACCGCTGCGCCCGCCAACAGTGCCAGGCCAAACACCCAAAGCGCCATGTCAGCGCCGAACCGATCGGCCAGCAACCCGGTCACCACCACCGGGATGCTGAACCCGATGTAGGCGAACAGGAAAAAACCGGCGCTGACCCGGGCTTTCTGCGCACCGGCCATGGCGGTCACGGCCGACAACCCGCCGAGGTACAAAAAGCCGTAACACGCACTGCTGGCGCCCAGGGCCCCGAGCAGCACCGCGGCCAGGGAACCGCTGCTCGCGCCCCAGGCGAGCAATGCATAGCTCAGCGGCAAGACCAACAGGCCCAGTCCCGTCGCTCTGGCCGGGTGCATGCGCCGCACCCAGGGCTGGAAGAGCAGGCCGCAGCTGATGACAGTAAACGTCGACAATCCGGACCAACGCTGCAAGTCGTGTGTGGCGAGCACCGACGGCAGGATCGCGATTACCAGCCCGGACGTGGCCCAGGCCAGCAGCATGGAAAAGCTGTAGGGCAAGCTCCCGGCGGGAAACAGCGGCAGGCGCAGCAGTGGCGCCTGCTCGATTCGCACCGCGGGGTCGGGCAGGCGCCAGACCACGATCAGCGCCAGGCCAGCCAGCACCAACTGCAGCCAGAAACTGCCAGGGGTAACGCTGGGACAGGCGAAAAGAAACAGGCTGGTCAGCGCCGCGCCCAGGCCAAAACCCAGCGAGGTGCTGGCCGTGACCCGGTTGGCCGGTGAGCGGCTGTCGGCGATTGCCAGCAGTTCTGTCATGTAGGCGGTCGCGGTCGCCGAAGCGAGCCCGGTCCCGACGCCCATCATCAGGCGCGCCACACCCAGGGCGATCAGGTTGGGCCAGAACACGGTGACCAGCGTCGCCAGCATTGACAGGCCAAGCGCCGCGATGATCAACGGTCTGCGGCCCACCCGGTCGGCCAAGCCGCCGAACGCCAGCAGCACCGGCAAAACGCCCAGCACATAACCGGAAAACGCCACTGCCGTGGCGCCGGCACCGTAGCCGGAAAGCTGCGCATAGGTGGTGTACAGCGGCGCCTGGAGATTGACCGCCAGGGTGATCAAGCATAGTCCGAAGGCCAGGCCCCATGAGTGTCGTTGCGATGCGTTCAAGAGCGTTCCTTGAGGGTGCGGAGTCTCGGCGGACTATCGCGGCCGTCCCGCAGGCAAACAAGGAACAGACGGGCGTCTTTTGTGTTTAACTGTTTGCGCAAAAATCAAGAACACTTGGGAAGAGCCTGCGCCATGGACCTGAACATCGATCGCAACGCTACGGGGTCCCTGGTGCGGCAACTTGTCGCCAGCCTCAGCGAATGGATAAACGCCCACGGCATTCGCCCTGGCGCCCGCATGCCTTCGATCCGCCAACTGGCGACGGAAAATGGCTTGAGCCTGTCGAGCGTGATCAAGGCCTACGATCAAATGGTCGCCAGCGGTGTATTGGAATCCCGGCATGGGTCAGGGTTTTTCGTGGCGCAACGCCGCCCCGAGGCGTTGGCCCCGGAAGCCGAGGAGGCTGTCGCCTGGAAACTGTTCGATAACCCATCGACCCAACTCAAGCTGGGGTGCGGCTGGCTGCCGGACGCCTGGCGCGACGACAGCGATCTGGGCCAGGCGATCCGCCAAGTGGTGCGCTGCGACAGTCACGCGTTGTTCAACTACAGCACCCCGCTGGGCTCCGCTCCTCTGCGCCTGCAGATCCAGAAGCGCCTGGGCCTGATCGATATTCATGTCGATCAGGCGCAGATCATCACGACCCAGGGCGCCAGCCATGGCCTCGACCTGCTGGTGCGCACGTTGCTCAAACCCGGCGACCTGGTACTGGTGGAAAGCCCCGGTTACTACAACCTGTTCAACCTGCTGAAGCTGCACGGGGTCAAGACTCTGGCAGTACCGAGGACCGCGCAGGGCCCGGACGTCGCGAGCCTGGAGCGCTTGCTCGGCGCGCATGAACCGAAGTACTTCTTCGTCAACAGCATGTACCAGAACCCCACCGGCACCAGCCTGGCGCCGAGCGTTGCTTATCGCCTGCTGCAACTGGCGACGCTGCATGACTTTCGCATTATCGAGGACGACATCTACGCCGACTTCCAGAACGGTCCGACCTCACGCCTGGCTTCCCTGGATGCGCTGGACCGGGTGATCTACCTGGCGAGTTTTTCCAAGACCTTGTCCAGTTCATTACGCGTCGGCTACGTCGTGGCCCAACCGGAAATCATCAACCGCCTGGCTGAAATCAAGATGGTGACCGGCATCGGCTGTTCATTGCTGGCGGAAAACGTCGTGGCGACGCTGTTGGCCAACGGCGCTTACCGCAAATTGATTCAACGCCTGCGCCTACGCTTGAACAAACAGATGGAGAGCACCTTGCGCCGGTTGGATCCGGCCCACTGGGAAGTGTTTGCCGAGCCCTCGGGTGGCCTGTTCATCTGGGCGCGAGCGCGGCATGTACCGGCTGCGCGCGTGCATCGGATCGCCGAGCGATTGCAGGTGCAGTTGTCTCAGGGTTCGACGTTCTTGCCGAACGGGGAAGCGAGTGACTGGTTGCGCTTGAACGTGGCGTTTACCCAGGACGTGCGTGCCCAAGCATTTTTCCGTCAGATTGAACAGGAATCGACGGTTGGGACGGCAGTGCTAATGGGAATGGATGTCAAATAGGAATGAGTTGCTGTATCTTTCGCAACCTATTCCTGTCGGCCTCGAGGGCCGGCGTTCTTTCGTTAGGATTGTGTGTCGATGCGTCGGATACTCGTTTCTCTGTGTGTGCTCCAGGCTTATTCCATTTCCACCTGGGCAGAAGAACCCAGCACGACGGACAGGGCGCCGCTGGAGCTGCAAGCCACCGATATCGTCGGCACCTCGGACTTCGAGACCGCGCAGGGGCCGGTGAAAGGCTACCGCGCGACTCGTTCGGCCAGTGCCACGCGTACCGACACCGCGATTCATGAAACCCCACAATCGATATCCGTCGTCTCCCGCGATGTGGTGGAGGACCTCAGCGCCACGCGTCTTCAGGATGCCCTTGATTATGCCGGTGGCGTCGGCAGGGCCAACAACTTCGGCGGCCAGGGCCTGACCACCTTTACGGTACGCGGCTTTACCACGGGCGAGTTCTACCGCAACGGTTTCCCGATCAACCGCGGCTATCCGAACATGCCGGATGCCAACACCATCGAGCGGCTGGAGGTACTGCGCGGCCCGGCGACGATGCTGTACGGCCGTGGCGATCCGGGCGGCACATTCAACATCGTGTCCAAGCAACCGCTGGCCGAGCGCACGGTGACCCTGGGCAGCCAGGTCAGCGACCAAGGCATGCGTCGCGGCACCCTGGATGCGTCGGGGCCGCTGGATGAAGAAGGGCGCCTGGCTTATCGCCTGAACGTGATCGGCGAGGGCGGCGATACGTTCCGCGACCACGTCGAGACCGAGCGTTATGGCATCGCACCGGTGGTCACCTGGCAGGTCAACGACACCACGCGCCTGACGTTCGAAGGCGACTTCATGCGCAACAATCATCCGCTGGACCGCGGCTTGACCCACTATTCCGGCCAGCGCGGGACCGCGTCCCGGGATACCTTCTTCGGTGAGAAAGACGCCGGCAAGCTGCACAACGACAACAGCATGCTGCAGGTGCGTTTCGAGCACATGCTCAACGACGACTGGACCCTCTCCGGCGGCACCCAGTGGCTCGACGGCACGTTGCAGGGCAACGCCGTCGAAGGCAACGGCATCGGTGCCGATGGGCGGACCCTGGGGCGCAATTTCAACTATCGCAAACTGGAATGGACCGACCGCGATACCCAGCTCAATCTCACCGGGCATTTCTCCACCGGCGGGCTCGAGCACACGCTGTTGACCGGCGTCGAGTATGAAGACTACGACTATAAGTCGATCATCCAGCGCTCTGCTGCCGGTGCCGGTGCGTATCCGATCGACATCTTCGATCCGGTGTATGGGCAGCCACGCCCGGCGTTGACCCGCACGCCCACCAATGACCAGGAAAACCTCAAGACCTTCGGCTTTTTCATCCAGGACCAGGTGGCGCTGACCGAGCGTCTCAAGGTGCTGGCCGGTGCGCGTTTCGAGCGGTTCGAGCATGAGTACGAAACCTTCGTTCCCCAGGCACGCCCCGGCAGCCGCAACTGGGACGTCACCGACAACGCCGTCACCCCGCGCCTGGGCGTGATCTACGACTTGACCGACACGGTAGCCGTGTATGCCAACACCGCCCGTTCGTTCAAACCCAACAACGGCGCCAGCCGCGAAGGGGGCGGGTTCAAGCCGGAGGAAGGCAAGTCCTACGAAATGGGCGTCAAATGGGAGGCGCTGGATCGTCAGTTGAGCGTCGATGCGGCGATATACCAGATCGAAAAACGCAACGTGCTGACACCCGATCCGCTGGACTCGACCTTCAGCGTGGCGGCCGGCGAGGTGCGCAGCCGTGGTTTCGACCTGAACGTGGCGGGCAACCTGACGCCGGAGTGGCGCGTGATTGGCGGCTACGCCTATGTGGATGCCGAAGTGACCAAGGACATCAGCATCCCCACGGGCACGCGCTTGCTCAACGTGCCGAAAAACTCCTTCAGCCTGTTGAACGTCTACGAATTCCAGGACGGCGGCCTCAAGGGATTGGGCCTTGGCCTGGGCGCCAAGTACGTCGACGAGCGGGCCGGCAACACCGCGGCCACGACCTTCACCATGGACGATTACACGGTGGTCGACCTGCTCGGCTACTACAAGGTCAATGAGCGCATTCGCCTCAACCTCGACCTCAAGAACCTGTTCGATGCGGATTACGAGGAGGGCGCCTTTGGCGGCGTCTACGCTTATCCAGGTGCGCCGCGTACGGTGCAGGCAGGCATTTCCTACACGCTGTAACGACCAGGCCAGGCTGCACGAAAGACCCCGAAGGTTTCGCCTTCGGGGTTTTGTTTTTTACCACTTGCCGGTGCTCATACCACCGTCTACCGGCAGGATCGCGCCAGTGGTGAAATCGGCACCCGCCAGGTACAGGACCGCTTCGGCAATCTCGGCGATGGTGCCTACCCGACCCGCTGGGGCGAGGTTGTTGAGGAAGTCACGGTTGGCCGGGTCATGCATCGGCGTGTCGATGATGCCGGGGGCCACCGCGTTGACCTTGATGTTGTGCGGCGAGAGTTCCAGCGCCAGGGCTCGGGTCATCTGGTTGACGCCACCCTTGATCAGCACTGGCAGCGCTGCCGGCACTTGGATGTTCGGCTGCAGGGCCACCGAGGCGGAGATGTTGATGATGAAACCCTGACGGCGACTGATCATGTGTGCGGCAGCGGCCTGGCTGGCGTAGACGAGCCCCTTGAGGTTGGTGTCCAACAGCGATTCGAGGTCTTGGGGACTGTATTCAATGAAGGGTTTGGGCAGGAAGAACCCGGCGTTGTTCACCAGCCCGTCCACCGCGCCGAAGACTTCGATGGCTTTGCCGACGAGGGCGGTAGAGGTTGCCGGGGCGGCTATGTCACCGGCCACGCCGATGAAGCTCGCCGGGTGACCGAGCTGGCCGGCCGCGTCATCCAGGCCCGATTGCGAACGAGCATTGCCCACCACGTTATAGCCGCGAGCGAGGAACGCCTTGACCAGGCCAAGGCCGATACCGCTGGACGCGCCGGTGATGATGACGGTTTTCCGATTGCTCATGATGTTGACTCCTGATCACGTTGGGTTAGAACCGCTGCGCCTGGGTTGGCGGGGTTGAGATCAGGTTATTGATGCGCTCGGGTTTGATAAATGGGGGTTCTGGTACTTGAGTTGATACTTGGTGTAATCAATGGCTGCGATTGGCGCGAACTTTCCCTGTAGGAGCGAGCCTGCTCGCGAAGCGATATCAATATGCCTGATAGGTCGCC
>NZ_JBHFJB010000032.1:10150-11538 GCF_057334555.1 Pseudomonas sp. AGC41 | reverse complement strand
GGAGGTGGGTAACGCGGGCAGAAAAAAGCCCGGTCATTCGGACCGGGCTCGTCGGGGATGAAGGGTCACTCCTTGGGCTTGCTTCGATACTCGGTTGTGGTCATGCCCGCATAACCCCAGTTATCGGTATCGACTTCCTCTATCACGATGTGGGTCAGGTGCGGATCCTTGCCCAGCACGCGCTGCAGAGTCTCGGTGATTTCGCTGATGACCTGGGCTTTCTGCTCGCGGGTAACGCCGTCGCGGGTGATACGAACATTGACGAAAGGCATGATGCACTCCAGTTGAGGAAAGTGCGCAGCAGGTGCGGCGCAATCGATGACCACTGTATTTATACGTCACGGGCTGATAAACAGGCATCGGGAATCTTCTGTTGATACGCGGTGTAATGAATCATGAAGCGCCATTTCGAAGACTTGCAGTTGGGCAGCATCGAATTGTTCTGCCTGGCGGCCGAGGCGGGCAGCTTCACAGCGGCCGCCCAGGTGGCCGGGGTGACTCCGGCGGCGGTGAGCCGCTCGATCTTTCGCCTGGAGGAGCGCCTGGGTTCGCGGCTGTTCGTGCGTACCACTCGAAGCATCCGGCTGACCGATGCTGGCCGGACCTTTTTTGAGCAATGCCGCCAGGCATTGACACAACTGGTCGAGGCGCAACAGGAAGTGATGGGCGCGCAAACGGTGCCGTCCGGGCAACTGCGCATCAGCGTGCCCACGACTTATGGTCATCATCGCATCCTGCCGCTGCTGCCGGCATTCCGCGCGTTGTACCCGCAGGTCACGGTGGATGTCCACTTGAGCAACCGCAACATCGACTTCGTTGCCGAAGGTTATGACCTGGCGATACGGGTACGCGCCCAGCCGGATTCTTCGATGATCGCCCGGTTGCTGGAGGACGCCGGGCTGGTCGTGGTCGCATCGCCGGAGTACCTGCAACGGGCCGGCACGCCGCTCACCCTGGAAGACCTGGACGTGCACGAATGCATCCAGTTCGAGCTGCCCAGCAGCGGGCGGCGTATTTCCTGGCTGTTCAATGTCGAGGGCAAGGAGAAGGAGGTGTTCGGGCAGGGCGGGTATTGCTGTTCCGATGATGTGCTGGGCGGCGTAACGCTGGCCAGGCATGGCGCGGGATTGTTCCAGACCTACAGGTTCATCGTGGAAAAGGAACTGGCGGACGGGCAACTGGTGGAAGTGCTGGCGCCGTTTGCGGGACGCTCGCGCCCGTTCACCTTGCTGTATCCCCACGGCCGTTACGTGCCGCAGCGGGTGCGGGCGTTTGTGGATTTTCTGTTGGGGTATCGGCAGCAATGGGCCGGGGGCTGAAAGCAATCCCCCCGGCTTAACCGGATCCCCGTGGCGAGGGAGCTTGCTCCCGCTGGGCCGGTCCGACGC
>NZ_JBHFJB010000032.1:5771-10050 GCF_057334555.1 Pseudomonas sp. AGC41 | reverse complement strand
CCACGGGATCACCGTTACCTCACATAACGCTTGCCGCGATCAGAACCGAAACGCCTGACGCCCGATCAGCAGCCACTTGCCATTCTGCTTCTGCCAGATCTGGAAGTTCTCGATTTCCGTCGGGATCACTTCGGTGCCCTTGAGTGCTTGCGCGGAAAAATGATTGCGCACCAGGGCCACATCGCCTGACAGGGTGATTTTCTGATTCTTCATCTCCAGGGTCTTGAACGCGCTTTTGCCGGTTTCGATGTCGGCGATGAAGGCTTTCTTGTCCTGGATGTTGCCGCTGGAATGGCCGTAGGTCAGGTTCTCGGCGGCGAGCGCCTGAAGCTGGGGAATGTCCTTGTGCAGCATGGCCTGGGTCAGGTGGTCGACCGCTTCGGCAACCTCTTTTTCAGCCGAGGCGGGGGCGGCTGCGGCGTAGCCGCTGAACAGGCACAGGAAGCCGATGACCGATAGCGCTTTTTTCATGAGAATTTCCTTGTTGTTGTAGGTATGCAGGAACGAGGCGTGAGCTCTCATCGGTCATCGTACAACTTGTCAGGAAAGACTGGAATAGCCACGTGGTCCCGCCAATGTTCTTACAACCCCTCCCGAACCGCCCCGCGAATCCCCTCCAACAGCATCGTGAACGCCGGATTGTCGTTATCCTCCCGCCACACCAGATGCAGTTCGCTTTGCACGCCTGCGCCCAGGTCGATCTCGCGAAACACCACTTGCTTGAACACCACGCTGGTCGCGCACCGGGGCACCAGCGCCACGCCCATGCCGGCGTTGACCAGTGCCAGGATGGTCAACGATGAACCGAGCCATTGCACGAACTGCGGGGCGACTCGGGCCGAGCGCAGCATGCCGGTGAGCAGTTCGTTGAAGGGCGGGTAGGCGGAGTGGGAGTACATGAGGAACGGTTGTCCGTCCAGATCCTGCACGCTGACAGACTTGGCACTGGCCAACGGATGGCCGGCCGGCACCGCCAGCACGAACGGCTCGCGTACCAGGCATTCGGTGGCAAAGCCGGTTTCCAGCAGCGGCGAGCGAACGATGCCGAGGTCGATGCGCCGGGCGCGCAGGGCTTCGTGCTGCTGGTAGGTGTTCATCTCCGCGAGAACGATCTTGACCTGCGGCTGTTTGAGCCGCGCCTCGGTAATGACCTTGGGCAGGAATTCATATACCGCGCTGCCGACGAAGCTGATGGTGACCGAGCCGATATTGCCCTGGGCGAAGCGCTTGGCGGCCTCGGCGGCTTGCTGCGCCTGTTGCAGCAGGTTCTGCGCTTCGATGAAAAACGCCCGGCCGGCCGCGGTGAGGGCGACGCTGCGGGTGCTGCGGGTAAACAGCTCGACGCCGAGGTGATGCTCCAGCAACTGGATCTGTCGACTCAAGGGCGGCTGGGTCATGTTCAAGCGTTCGGCGGCCCGGCGGAAATTCAGTTCGGTTGCCACGGTGGTGAAGCAGCGCAGCTGGGCCAGTTCAAACATTGATTCAATCCCGGTATCAATCAAGTGCCAAGTTAGATTAGACGGGAACAATCCCTCGCGTCCATCATCAATCCGCTCCTCGCAAAAGCAGAAAGCCCCACAAAAACAAGATTGGGAGGCACCCTTGAATCACGTCTCGGACTCGACCCTGGCCACCGCCGCGGCCAAGGTCAAACGTCACGTCCTGCCGTTGGTGGTGGTGATGTTCATCGTCAACTACATCGACCGCGTCAACATCGGCTTCGTCCGCAGCCACCTGGAAACCGACCTGGGTATTGGCGCAGCGGCCTATGGCCTCGGTGCCGGGCTGTTCTTCATCGGCTACGCGCTGTTCGAAGTGCCGTCCAACATGCTCTTGCAGCGCTACGGTGCCCGGGCCTGGCTGACGCGCATCATGTTCACCTGGGGCGCGGCGGCCATGGCCATGGCGTTCGTGCGTGGCGAAACCAGCTTCTACGTGCTGCGTTTCATCCTCGGGGCGGCGGAGGCAGGGTTCTTTCCCGGCATCATCTATTACTTCACCCAATGGTTGCCGGCCAACGAGCGCGGCAAGGCGATGGCGATCTTCCTCAGCGGTTCGGCCATCGCCTCGGTGATCTCCGGGCCGGTATCCGGCGCCTTGCTGCACATCAGCGGGCTGGGCCTGCATGGCTGGCAATGGATGTTCCTGATCGAAGGCGGCGCGTCTATCGTGCTGTGCGGGTTTGTCTGGTTCTGGCTGCAATCGCACCCCAGCCAGGCCAAATGGCTGACGGCTGAAGAAAAAACCGTACTGATCGCCGCCATCGCCGAAGAGCAGCGGGCGCGGGAAGCTGCCCAGGTCATCAAGCCGTCGATGTTCAAATTGCTCGCCGACCGGCAGATCGCGCTGTTCTGCTTCATCTATTTTTCCATTGCCCTGACCATTTATGGCGCCACGTTCTGGCTGCCGAGCATGATCAAGAAAATGGGCAACCTGGGGGATTTCCAGGTCGGCTTGCTCAACTCGATTCCGTGGATCATCTCCATCATCGCGATGTACGGCTTCGCCGCCCTGGCCGGCAAATGGAAGTTCCAGCAGGCCTGGGTCGCGGTGACGCTGGTGATCGCCGCGTTCGGCATGTTCATGTCCACCACCGGCGGGCCGATCTTCGCTTTCGTCGCCATCTGTTTCGCGGCCATCGGCTTCAAGGCCGCCTCGGCGCTGTTCTGGCCGATCCCCCAAGGCTATCTCGACGCCCGCATCGCGGCGGCGGTGATTGCCCTGATCAATTCCATCGGCAACCTCGGCGGCTTCGTCGCCCCGACGGCCTTCGGTTTCCTGGAGCAGACCACCGGTTCCATCGAAGGCGGCCTGTATGGGTTGGCGATCACCTCGCTGGTTGCCGCCGTGGTGATCTTTTTCGCCCGGACCCAACCGGGGCGCGGCAAACCTGACGCGCTGTCCGGCCAGCCTGAAAACTCGGTCGAAGCTGACCCGCTGAACAAATCTCACGCCCTGAAACCTGGCCCATCGGGAGCCGCTGCATGAAGATCAAACGCGTTACCGTGACCCCCATCGCTTTTCGCGACCCACCTCTGCTCAACGCCAGCGGCATTCACGAGCCGTTCGCGCTGCGCTCGATCATCGAGATCGAAAGCGACAACGGTTACATCGGCCTCGGCGAGAGCTACGGCGATGCGCCGGCCCTGGCGATCCAGCAGCAGGTACAGAACCAGTTGATCGGCCTCGATCCGTTCAATCTCAACCACTTGCGCGCTATCGTCCAGGCCACCGTGGCTGCCCACAAACCGGCGAGCGTCGCCGGGGCGGAACTGGCGCCGGGCTCCCATGCGAGCAAGGCGGTGAGCAATGCCTATTCCGCTTTCGAGGTCGCTTGCCTGGACTTGCAGGCGCATTACCTGAATGTGCCGCTGGTGGATTTGCTGGGCGGTGCGATCCGCGACGAAGTGCCGTTCAGCGCGTACCTGTTTTTCAAGTACGCCGAGCATATCGATTCACCGTATCCCGCGGACAGTTGGGGCGAGGCGCTGAATGAGCAGCAGATCGTCGCCCAGGCCCGACGGATGATCGAGGGTTACGGTTTCAAGAGCATCAAGCTCAAGGCCGGGGCATTGGCGCCGGAGCATGAAGTGGCCTGCATCAAGGCCTTGAAAAAGGCTTTTCCGGGTTTGCCGCTGCGCATCGATCCTAACGGTAACTGGTCGCTGGAGACTTCCATTCGCATGGCCGAGCTGCTCGGTGATGACCTGCAATATTACGAAGACCCCACACCCGGGCTCGAAGGGATGGCCGCGCTGCACAAGCGCACGGGCCTGCCGCTGGCGACCAACATGGTGGTCACCGACTTCGACGAGTTCCGCCGCAGCGTGGCGCAGGACAGCGTGCAGATTGTCCTGGCCGACCACCATTACTGGGGCGGGCTGCGCGATACCCAGATGCTCGCGAAAATGTGCGAGACCTTTGGTCTGGGGGTGTCGATGCACTCCAACTCGCACCTGGGTATCAGCCTTATGGCCATGGCCCACGTGGCGGCTTCGGTGCCGAACCTGGATTACGCCTGCGATACCCATTACCCCTGGCAGGAACCGGATGAAGAAGTGATCAAGGGCGGCAAGCTGGCATTTGTCGACGGGTGCGTGAAGATCACCCGGGCGCCGGGCCTGGGGCTGGAGCTGGACCGCGATCAACTGGGCAAACTGCATGAGCAGTTCCTCAGTTGCGGCATTCGCCAGCGCGACGATGTGCGGCAGATGCGGCGTTATCGGCCGGACTGGACCACCGTCAAACCGCGGTTCTGATCCGAAGGCGAGGGGGCCTG
>NZ_JBHFJB010000032.1:0-5711 GCF_057334555.1 Pseudomonas sp. AGC41 | reverse complement strand
GGGGCCTGCTGCGCAGGCCAGCGGGAGCAAGCTCCCTCGCCACAAAAGCGAGTATGGCGCCATGCTCGAGTATGGGTTTGAACCCGTAGCGCGGGAGCCTCCCTCATCACAAAAATTGGGTACGGCTTCAAGCTTGATGACGGGAGCAATCCCGTGGCGAGGGAGCTTGCTCCCGCTTGGCTGCGCAGCAGCCCCAAGACCAGACAACTCGCTACCATTGCCCAATGAACTGATCTCGCAGACCACCCAGCGGCCCCCACCCAAAGTACCGCGCCCGCCAGCCTCGCCGTCGTACACCGAAACTGCCGCGCCGGGCCGGCGCTGCCAAAGCAGCCGGCAATCCCCTCCAAGGCAGCGTATGACGCGCCCGAGGGCCTTTCGATAATCGCCTCCGACATCCTGTCCCCTGTTGCGGAGCGCGCCATGCACAACAATAAGAATACCTGCCTGCGTTTTTTGCCTGCGGTCATCGCCGGCCTGTCGAGCCTGGGCCTGACGCCCTGGGCGCAAGCCGAAATCATGCTGTACGACAAGGACCAGACCACTTTTTCCACCGATGGTTACATCAACGCCTTCTACGTCAACAGCGACGTGGACCGGGCGGGGGAGCAGTTCGACCGGCGCCAGTCGCGGGTCAAGATGGGCTTTTTGCCCAACTACCTGGGCTTCAACATGGGCAAGCAGGTCGATGACCTCAAGCTCGGTGCCCGCGCCTCGTTCTGGGTGACCATCAATGACAGCGAAACCAACGGCACCGACACCGCCATCGACGTGCGGCAGTTCTACGGTACCGTCGCCAATCCGGAGTGGGGCGAGGTGCTGATCGGCAAGGACTTCGGCTTGTTCGCCCGTTCCAACATCCTCCTCGATGAACTGCTCGCCGGTTACGGCCAGGTCAGCGACACCCTCGGCCTGGTGGACGGCGGCGGGGTGTCGTTCGGCAATATCGGCAGCGGTTACCCATACCCGTTCCCGACCTCGCAGATCACCTATCGCACTCCGGTGATGGACGGGTTGCGTGTAGCGGTGGGCATCATGGACCCGGTGGACACCAACGACAGCAGCGCCACCGGCAAGGCCTATCAGGAAAACCCGCGCACCGAGAGCGAGATCACCTACCAGTTCGACCTGGGCGGCGCGAAGATCTACAGCTGGCTGAACGGCAGTTACCAGACCTCAGACAATACCGACGCCAGCGTCGAATCGGTCACCTCTAAAGGCCTGGGTTATGGCGTGCAAGCCAAGATGGGCGGGCTCTCGCTCACCGGCTCAGGGTTCCAGGCCAAGGGCATCAACCCGTTTTTCACCAACAACGCCGGCGAGGCCACGCTACGCAACGTCGACAGCCAGGGCTACCTGCTGCAAGGCTCCTACAAGCATGGCAAGAATCGCCTGGCGCTGTCCTACGGCAAGACCGAGGACGACGGCAACGGAGTGGTCGGCAGCGGTGCCGACTACGAGACCCGCGGCGTCGCGCTGTTTCATGAGATCAACGACAACCTCAAGCTCGTCGCCGAATACAACCAGTTCGAAATCAACGGCCACGACACCAGCGCGCAGAACGAAGACACCGACACCTTTGCGGTGGGGGCCGTGCTGACCTGGTAACCCTGGCGAGGGAGCTTGCTCCCGCTGGGGTGCGAAGCAGCCCCTTGAACTTGCACTGAGGTGTATCGGGTTTATTCAGTCAGTTTTTTTGGGGCTGCTGCACAGCCCAGCGGGAGCAAGCTCCCTCGCCACGGTTGAATCCACGGTTCTCCTCCCATGGAAGTGTCCACCCGCTACCCAAGTAGCATTCGTGCGTCGGGCGCGGGTTCGTACACTCAGGGCTCTATCACGCACCGTCGGAGGCGCAGATGCAGCAGGCCCAGAGCGAAGGTGTGGTCAGCGCCATGTCCCAGGCAACGGATGTCGAGCAAGTGGCCCGGGAACTGGCGCGACAGCTGTTGCACCCGCACCTGGGTTTTGTGCTGTTTTTCTGTTCCGCCGAATACAACTTGCCGGCCCTGGGCCAGGCGCTGTCACGCAGTTTCGGCGGGATTCGCCTGGTCGGTTGCACCAGCGCCGGAGAAATCACCCCGCAGGGCTACGGTCGCAACTGCGTGACGGCGGTGGGGTTCGATCATCGACATTTTTCCATTGCCGCCGAGCTGATCGGCGAGATGGAGCACTTCAGCCTGATCGACGCCCAGCAGATGGTCGAGCGCCTGGCCGGTGGCTGTCGCAGCAACGTCCTGGCGCCGATCAAGGGCCATAGTTTTGCCTTGACTTTGCTCGACGGTCTGTCCAGTCGCGAGGAAATGGTACTGGCCGCGTTGAGCGCAGCCTTGGGCGACATCCCGCATTTCGGTGGCTCGGCCGGCGATGACAATTACCTGACCCACACCCACGTCTATTTTGAAGGCCAGTTCCACAGCGGCGCTGCCGTGGTAGTGCTGATCAATACCTGGCTGGAGTTCGAGGTGTTCACCACCCATCACATCCTGCCTCGCCAGGAGAAGCTGGTGGTGACCGGCGCCGACAGCGCCTCGCGACGGGTCTACGAACTCAATGCCGAACCCGCCGCCGAAGAGTACGCCCGGCACATCGGCGTGCAGGTGAGCGCGCTGGACTACCGGGTATTCGCGGCTCATCCACTGGCCGTGCGCATCAACGACCAGTATTACGTGCGAGCGATCCAGCAGGTGCACCCTGACCTGAGCCTGAGTTTTTATTGCGCCGTGGAGAACGGCATCGTGCTCACGGCCATGCGCCCTGGGCCTCTGTTGCATAACTTGCAAGATCTGTTCGACGGCTTGCAGGAGCGCCTTGGCGAATTGCTGTTGACCATCGGCTGCGACTGCTTCCTCAGGCGCCTTGAGCTGGAAGACAGCGCTGGTCTGGAGCAGATCGGCCAGTTCCTGCGCGAACAACGGGTGACGGGGTTCAACACCTATGGAGAACAGTTCAATGGCATGCACATCAACCAGACCTTCACCGGAGTTGCCATTGCCCGTCATCGCGTCCCCGCTCATCGCTGAACTGCAGGCACAGATCGCCGCCCTGCAACACGACAACCACAAGCTGCGGCGCATCAACGCGGCGCTGATCGAGCGGGTCGAATCCGGCGTGACCCGAGGCAGCGACCCGTACGCAGCGTTCCAGCATTCGGTGGTGCTGGCCGAACAGGTCCGCGAGCGCACCGACGCCTTGAACCAGGCAATGGCCGAGCTCAAGGCCGGCAACCATCTGCTGGGCGAAGCCCGGCTGCGGGCGGAAACCGCCCATCGCCATCTGATCGATGCGATCGAGAGCATTTCCGATGCGTTCGTGCTGTTCGACGAACAGCAACGCATTGTCCTCTTCAACAGCCGTTTCAAGGCGTTCTGGGCCCACAGCCGGGTGCGGATCATCGCCGGGATGCGCCTTGGCGAGGTCAAGCGCCTGATGACCGCCAATGGCCTGTTCATCGAAGAAACCCGCGGCCAGCCCGATGAGCCGGTGCTGTACCGATTGCAGAACGGCCGCTGGCTGCAGGTCAGCGAACGGCCGACCCAGGAAGGCGGACGGGTGTTCCTGTTTACCGATATCACTGACGTCAAACTCAGCGAAACCGTGCGCCGTGAGCAGGCCATCGCGCAGAAATCCCACCTGTTGCAGCGCGCAGTGGACAACCTGTCCCAGGGCGTAGCGATGGTCAATGCCCAAGGCGTACTGGAATTGTGGAACCGACGTTTTCTGGAGCTCAGCGGCCTGGCGCCGGTGGCGGCTCATCGGCCATTCAGCGAGGTGATCGCCGACAGTGAGCTGCAACTGCTGACGCCGGCCAGTCGCGACGGCAATGGGCGGTTGATCCAGGAGTGCGAACAGCGCCTGTCCGATGGCCGGGTCCTGGAGATCCGGACTCATCCGCTGCCGACCGGCGGCTACGTCAATACCTTCACTGACATTACCGAGCGCTACCAACATGCCGAGGCACTGAGCGAAAGCGAGCGCTGGATCCGCTTGATCACAGATCACGTACCGGCACTGATCGCCTACCTCAACGCCGACCTGGTCTACGAATTCACCAACAAGGTCTATGAGCAGTGGTATTGCTGGCCGCGGGGCGTGATGCTCGGCCAAAGCCTGCGCGAAGCCCACAGCGAGCAGCATTACCAGCGCCTGGAAGCCTACGTGGCCCGAGCTTTGGCCGGGGAGAGCGTGACCTTCGAATTCGCCGAGACCAACATCAACAACCAGGAGCGCTACATGCTGCGCTCCTACGTGCCCAATCGGCTGGCCAACGGCGAGGTGGTGGGCATCTTCGTGCTGATCCGCGACATCACCGAACGTCGCCGCACCGCTGAGGCCCTGCATCAGGCCTACCAGAACCTGGAGCTGCGCGTGCAGGAGCGCACGGCCGAGCTGACCACGCTCAACGACCAGCTGCTACGCGAGATCGACGAGCGCAGCCGGGCCGAGCTGCGCCTGCGCGAAGCCAAGCGCGAGGCCGAGCGGGCCAACCTGTCGAAAACCAAATTCCTCGCGGCGGTCAGCCATGACCTGCTGCAACCGTTGAACGCGGCGCGGCTGTTCACCAGCGCCTTGCTCGAACGCCGCGAACCGCTGGCGAACGCGCAACTGGTGCGCAACGTCAGCAATTCGCTGCAGGACGTGGAAAATCTGTTGGGCACCCTGGTCGATATTTCCAAGCTGGATGCCGGCGTGATCAAGGCCGATGTGGCGCCGTTCGCCCTCAGTGAGCTGCTCGACACCCTGGCCGTCGAATACCTTCAGGTTGCCCGTAGCGAGGGCCTGGCGTTGCGCTTCGTGCCTTGTTCGGTGCTGGTGCGCAGCGACATCCAGTTGCTGGCGCGGATCCTGCGCAACCTGTTGAGCAACGCCATTCGCTACACCCCCAACGGGCGGGTGGTCCTGGGTTGCCGACGTCACGGCAACCGTGTCTCGATCGAAGTCTGGGATTCCGGCATCGGCATTGCCCAGGATCGGCTGGAGGAAATCTTCCAGGAGTTCAAGCGTGGGGATGCCCAGCGGCCGGACCAGGACCGCGGACTCGGCCTGGGATTGGCGATCGTCGAGAAGATCGCCGGGATCCTTGGGCATCCGATCCAGGTCCGCTCCTGGCCGGGCCAGGGCTCGGTGTTTGCCATCGAGGTGCCGCTCAGCGCTACCGCGCCCAAGCCGCTGGCGTGCCTGGACATGAGCGAGCCGATGCTCGAACGCCTGCGCGGCGCGCGGGTCTGGGTGCTCGATAACGACGCGGCGATCTGTGCCGGCATGCGAACCTTGCTCGAAGGTTGGGGCTGCCGCGTGGTAACGGCGCTATCGGAACAGGACCTGGCACGCCAGGTGGACGATTACCGCGCCGAGGCGGATTTGCTGATCGCCGACTATCACTTGGACCACGATCAGAATGGCATGGACGCGGTGGCCCGGATCAACGCCTGCCGCACCTCACCGATCCCGGCCATGATGATCACAGCCAACTACAGCAACGAACTCAAGCAGCAGATCCGCGAGCGCGGGCACACGCTGATGCACAAGCCGGTGCGGCCGATGAAGCTGAAGATTGCGATGAGTCATTTGTTAAGCCAAACCCAGGTTTGGTGAGTCGAACGCTGTTGTGGCGAGGGAGCTTGCTCCCGCTGGGCTGCGCAGCAGCCCCCATCCACTCAACTCAACCCGACTGACACACCGCGTTGCCCAGGTCTGGGGCCGCTGCGCAGCCC
>NZ_JBHFJB010000031.1:6409-10416 GCF_057334555.1 Pseudomonas sp. AGC41 | reverse complement strand
AATTTCTTGACGACCATAGAGCATTGGAACCACCTGATCCCATCCCGAACTCAGAAGTGAAACGATGCATCGCCGATGGTAGTGTGGGGTTTCCCCATGTGAGAGTAGGTCATCGTCAAGATTAAATTCCGAAACCCCTATCTGCTGATGCAGGTAGGGGTTTTGTTTTTGTCTGCGATAAAGCCGGCCGAAGCTCGTGGTAAATTTGCGCAGTTATTTTCGAGCTGGAGCACTAGAATAGCCCCACCTTAGTTGAGCCAGAGCGCTATATGCCCGATCCGTCAGACATCGATAGGTTGTCAGATCTACCCTTGGACGATCTGGTGGCGTGTCATGAATGCGACCTGTTGATGCGCAAGCCAAAGCTGGCATTAGGCGAAAAAGCCGAATGCCCCCGCTGTGGATACGAACTCTATGCTCACCGGCATAACGTGGTCGAACGTAGCCTCGCCTTGGTAGTCGCCGCTTTGCTGCTGTACGTGCCGGCGAACTTTTTACCCATCATGCAGCTCAATCTGCTCGGACAGTCGTCCCAGGACACTGTCTGGAGTGGCGTGGTTGGTCTGTTCAATACCGGCATGCACGGCGTATCAGTGGTGGTGTTCCTGTGCAGCATGGGGGTTCCGCTGCTCAAGTTGCTCTGTCAGCTGATTGTACTGCTGACCATTCGCTGGAATATCGGGCGAAGTTACGGCTTGTTGTTGTATCGCACTTACCACCACTTAAGGGACTGGGGGATGCTCGAGGTTTATTTCATGGGTGTACTGGTTGCCATCGTTAAACTTGCTGACATGGCGGCTATTACCTTGGGCCTGGGCCTGGTGTGTTTTGTCAGTTTGTTGCTGGTTCAGGTCTGGCTGGAAGTGGTGATGTCACCGCATCAGGTCTGGCAGGCGCTGTCAGGAGAGGATTCCCATGCGCGCGATTGATGCGGGTATCCTGATCTGTATCGAATGCCAGGAGTTGAATCGACAGGATGCGGGCGTAGACAAACAGACCTGCTCCCGATGTGGCGCACGCATTCATCCCCGTCGTCCGAACAGTCTCATGCGCACGTGGGCATTATTGGTCACGGCCGCGATTCTCTACATCCCAGCCAACATGCTGCCGATCATGACCATCAATTCGCTGGGCCAGGGCTCGCCAAGTACTATCATGGCCGGCGTCATCGAGCTGGTTCAGCACGGCATGATCCCCATCGCCGCGGTAGTGTTCGTCGCCAGCATCGTCGTACCCACTTTCAAGCTGGTGGGCCTCGCCTTGCTGTTGTTTTCGGTGCAACGGCACCAACCCATGTCCGCGCGTCAGCGCATCCTCATGTACCGCTTCATTGAGTTCATCGGCCGCTGGTCGATGCTGGACATTTTCGTAATCGCAATTCTGGTGGCGGTGGTCAATTTCGGACGGCTCGCCAGTGTTGAGGCCGGTCTCGGTGCCATCGCCTTTGCCAGCGTAGTGATTTTGACAATGATTGCCGCAGTTACCTTCGATCCCCGACTGATTTGGGATAACACGGAGTCGGATGACGACCATGACTGATTTGCCTACTGCTAAAACCCGACCGGCTTCGAACTGGTCGGCCATCTGGGTCTTGCCGTTGATTGCCTTGATCATCGGCGGTTGGCTCGGCTGGCGGGCTTATAACGAGACCGGCATCGAGATCAGCGTACGTTTTGAAAGCGGTGAGGGCATCCAGGTCAACAAGACCGAGATCGTCTACAAAGGCATGACGGTGGGCAAGGTAAAGGACCTTACGCTTGATGATGAGGGCAGCTCGAAGGGCGTTATCGCGACCATCGAAATGAACAAGGACGTCGAGCAATACCTCAAGACCGGCACACGGTTCTGGCTGGTCAAGCCGAGTGTGAGCCTGGCCGGAATCACCGGTCTGGAGACGCTGGTATCAGGCAATTACGTGGCCATAAGCCCGGGAGAAGGCGAGTCCACACGCAGGTTTAAGGCCTTGGCCGAAGAGCCACCGCTGTCGGACGCCAAGCCAGGTCTGCACCTGACCATCAAGGCCGAGCGCCTGGGTTCGCTGGACCGTGGCAGCCCGGTTTTCTACAAACAGATTCAAGTTGGTCAGGTGAAAAGTTATTCCCTGTCCGAAGATCAGCGCACAGTCGAGGTCAAGGTCTTCATCGAGCCGACCTACGCCAGCCTGGTTCGCAAACACACCCGATTCTGGAACGCCAGCGGCATCAGCATTGATGCCAACCTGTCGGGCGTCAAGGTACGTAGCGAATCGCTTGCCAGTATCGTGGCCGGCGGTATCGCGTTCGCCACGCCGGAAAACCGCAAGGACAGCCCACCCACGGACCCAAGCCTGCCGTTTCGTCTGTACGAAGACTTCGATGCGGCCGCCGCCGGGATCCGGGTAAAGGTCAAGCTCAGTGATTTCGAAGGGTTACAGGCGGGGCGCACGCCGGTCATGTACAAAGGCATCCAGGTCGGCAGCTTGAAGACGTTGAAGGTCGACCCTGACTTGTCCAGCGCCAGCGCTGAGCTGACCCTTGATCCCTTGGCCGAAGACTACCTGGTGACCGGCACTCAGTTCTGGGTCGTCAAGCCATCGATTTCCCTAGCGGGTATCACCGGCCTCGAAGCGCTGGTCAAGGGTAACTACATCGCCGTGCGCCCGGGCGACAAGGGCGCGGCGCCGCAGCGCGAATTCGAAGCCAGGGCGAAGGCTCCGCCATTGGACCTGCGTTCCCCCGGGCTGCATCTGGTGCTGCTGACTGAGAATCTGGGATCGCTGGAAGTCGGCAGTCCGATTCTCTACAAGCAGGTCAAGGTCGGTTCGGTGCAGAGCTACCAATTCTCCCGCAAGAAAAAACAGTTGATCATCGGTGTGCACATCGAGAAGGAATACGAAGGGCTGGTGAACGGTTCGACGCGATTCTGGAACGCTAGCGGCGTCACGCTCACGGGCGGTCTGACTGGCGGGATACAGGTCAAGAGCGAGTCCCTGCAGAGCCTGATGGCCGGCGGGATCGCCTTCGAGACGCCGGAGCCGAATGTGCCATTGAAAAGACGTATCCCGCGGTTCCGTCTGCATGCAGACCGCGAATCGGCACAGCAGAACGGCACGGTCGTGACGATCAAGGTCGATCGCGCCGACGGCTTGCGCAGCGGTACGCCGATCCGCTTCAAGGGGCTGGACGTGGGCAAGATCGAGAACGTCGATCTCAGCGCCGATATGCAGTCGGTGCTGGTCACCGCGCGTATCACCGAAGTACCGGAGCGTATCGCCCGCGTCGGTACCCAGTTCTGGGTGGTCAAGCCAGAGCTGGGGTTGATGAAGACCTCAAACCTGGAAACCCTGGTGACCGGTCAATACATCGAAGTGCAGCCCGCAGTGAAAAGCCAGGGTCCACAGAAAAGCTTTGTTGCGTTGGCCGAACCACCCGAAAGCGCGGTTCCGGAAGCTGGTTTGAGCCTGGTATTGAGTGCGGCGCGCCGTGGTTCGTTGAAGATTGGCGTGCCGGTGACCTATCGCGAGGTGACGGTGGGCAAAGTCACGGGATATGAATTGGGCCAGACGGCGGACCGGGTGCTGATCCATATCCTGATCGAACCCAAGTACGCGCCGTTGGTGCGCAGTGGTACACGCTTCTGGAACAGCAGCGGTTTTGGCCTGGACTTCGGCCTGTTCAAAGGCGCTACCGTGCGGACCGAGTCGTTGGAGACACTGATCCAGGGCGGTATCGCTTTTGCGACGCCGGACGGCGAGCGAATGGGCAACCCGGCGCGACCGCAGCAGACGTTCCCGTTGTTCGACAAGTTTGAAGATGAGTGGCTGACCTGGGCGCCGAAAATCACGCTTGGCAAGTAATTCAAGAGGTCTGTCCTGACGCAATCGTCGGAACGCCGCCCGGAGCAAGCTCGCTCCCACAGGGATGCCGGATCGTTCATCCGAATGCATTCCAATGTGGGAGCGAGCTTGCTCGCGATGAGGCCATCAGTTGCACTGAAAGCTTGAAATTAGCGCAATGAAAAAAGGCCGC
>NZ_JBHFJB010000031.1:0-6389 GCF_057334555.1 Pseudomonas sp. AGC41 | reverse complement strand
TCCTAATGGATCGCGGCCTTTTTCATACCCGGCTATTCACCTCAAACCGGATCCAGCTCCGGCTCATCGGCCTGGACGTTCACCGTGGCTTTCACCGCATCGTGACGACGGATGTACTTCCAGTCCGCCTCGTCGATGTAGATGCCGTTCGGGCCGCTGCCGCCTTCCAGGTCGATGGCGACACTGGCGCAGACCTGCGGCTTTACGCTGGCGAGGATCGGCACGAAGCCCAGTTGCAAGCTGGTTTCCAGCAGCGCTGCCTGGTTCTTTTCGTCGATGTCCGCCGCTTCGTCCAGGTAGTACGGCAGGCGCACGCGGCCAGCCTGTTCGCGGTCCATCAGGTGCAGTAACAAGTACATGTTAGTCAGCGCCTTGATGGTCATGGTGGTGCCGTTGGACGCCGCGCCGTCGATGTCGGTGTGGATCACCGGCTGGCCGTTGACTTTGGTGATCTCGAACGCCAGTTCGAACAAGTCCTTGAGGCCAAGCTGGTTGTGGTTTGCCGCCACCAGCCGCGCCAGGTATTCCTTGGCTTCTTCGTTCTTGTTGTCCTGCTCGGCGCTCTGGCTCAGGTCGAACACCGACAGCGTCTCGCCTTCCTCGTACTGGCCGGCGCTGTGGATGATCTGGTCGATGTGCTTGAGCGCTTCCTTGTTCGGCGCCAGGACGATGCGGAAGCTTTGCAGGTTGGACACCTGGCGCTTGTTGATCTCGCGGTTGAACAGCGCCAACTGGTGTTCGAGGCTGTCGTAGTCGCTGCGGATGTTGCGCAGGGTCCGAGCGATGTCGGTGACGGCCGCACGACGCGCCTTGCCCAGGGTCAGGGCTTCGTCGGTGCGGTGGGCATAGGCGTTGATCAGCAGTTGCAGACGGCGCTCCATGTCGTCTTCGCTGTCGAACTTGGCCACGCCCTTGAGGCGCACCTGGGCGTACAGCGCTTCGATCTGGCCATCGACCCGTAACAGGCCCTGCCAACTGTCCTGATAGTCGTTGAGCAGCGGCAACAGGTTGTCCATGGAGTCGTCGACCGGGTCCATGAACGGCGTGCCGAATGGCAGGTCCGCCGGCAGCAACTGACGACGGCGCAGGGCATCGTCGAGGGTGCGCTGCTTGGCTTCCATGTCGGCGATCTGCCGGCCCACCAGTTGTAACTTGGCGGACAGCTGCTGGACGCGCTCGGTGAACGCGTCGCTGGAGCGTTTGAGTTCGTCCTGGGCGGCTTCCATCTGCGCCAGCTGCTCGAGTTTCTCGCCTTCTTCGGCGCTCAAGGTCTGAGTACGACGGAAATCTTCCAGGGCTTTCTGCGCATCTAGGACCTGCTGGTACAGCGCCTCGGTCTGGGTCTTGCTCGCGGCGCGGTCGGCGGCCACGGCTTGTTGGGTCTTGAGCTGCTTGAGCTCTTTTTCCAGACGTTCTTTCTGGTCGCGCAGCGCGGCACGGTCGGCCAGGGCTTGCAGCGCCGGCGGCTCGATGTGAGACAGGTCAATGGACAAGCCCGGCACTTCGAAACGTTCACCCTTGAAGCCGTCGAGAATCAGCTCCATGGATTTGACCCACTCGCCGTTCTCGTCCAGCGCGATGCCGTGTTCGCCCAGCGGCAGGCTGAACAAAGCGCTGTTGAACAGGCGCATCAGGCGCTCGACGTCCTGCTGGGAGAACTCTTCGCGCAGGCGGGCGTAGCTGTTGTTGTCGGCGTGATCGAGTTGCTGCTTGACCGACTTCAGGCGTTTTTCCAGATCCCGCAGGCGCTCTTCCAGGTCTTCGGCGCTGAATTGCCGGGACTGAGCCAGAGCGCCGGCCAGTTCGTCGTGCGCGTCCTTGGCGGCGAGCAGTTGCTGCTCCAGGACCTTGACGTCATCCACCAGGGCAAAGCGATGCTTGAGCACCGCCAGTTCGCCGAGCCAGCGCTGGATGCCGCTGATTTCACGCTCCAGGCGCATCAGCTCTTGAGTGCCGCCGCGCTGGTCGTTCTGCAGCGAATCCTGCTCGTTGCGGTAATGTTCGGCCTGGATGGTCAGCTCTTCCTTGCGCGCACTGGCATAGTCCGACCAGGTGCCCAGCAGCGAGTCGAGCAATGGCGACAGGCGATGCAGTTTGCCGCGCAGGATATCGCGCTGCTTCACGCCGTTGGCCAAGGCTTCCACCAACGGGCCGGCCGCCACCAGGGAGTTGTAGTCCTGTTCCATGCGTCGCACGTCGCGGAAGGCTTCTTCGCACGCGGCTATGTAGTCCACGCTGCCGGAGCGCAGGCTGTGCTCGAACGCATCGAGGAACAGTTGCTTGAGCTTGGCGGCGGTGATTTCGCGCATGTGCAGCAGGTTGATGAACAGCGCGCGGAAGGTCTTGAGGCTTTGCTCGCTGGTGGAGCGCAGCGGGATCAGCGTCAGGTCCAGGGGGATCGAGGTGTGTCCGCCGACCAGCAGACGACGCAGTTCATCCGGCTTGAGTTCGTACGCCTTCAGGCCTTCGCGCTCCAGGTTGGTGAACAGCTCTTTCTGGCGCAGGCAAGTGTCATCTTTCTGATAGTGGGCCAGGTCCAGTTTGCCGGCGTAGGCAAAGAACTGATGGCCGAAACCGCCGCCCGGGCCGCGACCGACCACGCCAATCACGTGCGGGCCGTGGGGCAGAGCAACTTCCACGAGGATGTAGCTGGTGTCCGAGGCGAAGTAGAAACGCCGGGATTGCTCCAGGCTGTACTTGCCGAAGCTCATGTCCGACATGCGCGCCAGGATCGGGAACTGCAGGGCGTTGATCGAGGCGGATTTACCCAGGTTGTTCGCGCCGTAAACCGACAGCGGTTCTTCCAGTGGGAACAGGCCGAGGCTGTAGCCGGCGGTGTTCAATAAGGCAAAGCGGCGGATGCCGTAGCGTTCCTTGCTCATGCGTCGGTCTCCTGTTCTTCGGCAATGGCGCGGGCCAGTGCGTCTTCTTCGCTTTCGCCGTCGAACTCGCTGAGGTCCAGCGGATCATCGGTCTGCAGCAGTTTTTCGTCGCTGTCTTCGTCGATCAATACCGGCGCCGGCAACGGCAGCACGCTGTGCAGGCTGGCGGCCAGGTCGCGGTCCTGCTGGACGGACAGGCAGACGTCTAAAAAACGATGCATCGGCGGCAGGAAGCGGTACACGCCGTTTTCTTCGCTGGCAAAACCCAGTTGGGTCATGCGGCGCATGATTTTTTCTTCCAGCTCTTCCTGGGTCTGTACTTCGGCCTGGATGAACAGGTCGCGGTATTTTTCCAGCAAAGAAGGCAACTCATCGCGGCCGAGGCTGCCGCCGTCGAGCACGGCGATCGGGTCGCGGCCCTGGTCGGCCAGGTGCTCGACCAGGATGAAGGTGAACAGGGCCAGGCGCTGGGCGGTCTTGTTCACCGCGGCGGCGGCCAGGTCGGGCACGAAGTAATAGAAGCCGCGGGTATCGCACACCAGTTCAAAGCCCAGGGCCTTGAACAGCGTGCGGTACTGGTCCTGGAAGTTCGACAGTTGTGCGTACAGCTCCGGGTCGCGGCGGCTGACGTGGTAACCCTTGAATAGCTCGCGAAAGATCGGCGCCAGCTGGGACAGTTCGGATAGATCAAGTTGCATGGGAAGTACTTGCATGAAGAGTGCTCGCAGAATCCTCGGCGGCGCTGCCGGCCGAGAGCAGGGCGAAGGAGCGCAGGCTGACCTGATGCTCATGAGTGTGGTAATCGCGGCGTTCCAGACGCTCGCGCTTGAAACGTTTTTCCCGCGACAGGCGCGAGAACCAGTACAGCAATTCGTCGGTGGCGCCGTCCGGCTCCTGCTCCAGCAGCCAAGTCATCAAGTCCGGCATCGGCAGGGCGTCTTCGCAACGCTCGACCATCTCGCGTACGGTGCGCGGCGCCCGTGGTGCCTCGCCGCCCTTGTGGGTCTTGTGGGACTTGGGAAAGCGCGCCGGTTTCGGTTCGAAGCGGGCCAGGGCATAGACATAGGCTTCGACCTGGCTGGCGCTGCCCAGAAACGTACTTTGCGGTCGGGTGAACAGCGGCATGGCGGCTTGCGGCACGGCATCGATGCCCTTGCGGCGAATAGCCGCCAGGGCCAGGGCGGCGCCTCGGGTCACGGCGTTATGCCGGCGGGCTTCTTCACGCAGCGGCAGGAGCAGTTCCCGGGCGTGGCGCAGGGTCAGTTGGGCGCTGGTCTGCATTTCGAGGATGCGTGCATGGGTGCGCAGCAGCATGTCGTCGTCGACGAGGTGGCCGAGGCGCTGTTGTTCGGTGAGCATGCGCAACAGCACGTTCTCGACCTTGCGCACGCCTTGCTCGAAGGCGCCGTCGGCGTTCACCAGCTGGATCATCGGTTCGACGTATTCGTCCCAGGTCGCCAGTACTTCGGCATAGCGCTGGCGCAGCGGAATCTGCCGGTCGCTGGTCTTGGCCCGTTCGGCCACGGCCACCAGTGCCTGCTCATCGTTGGCAAGCTTCTTCAGGACGTCGCGCACGCGCATGTCCAGCAAGCGCAACTGGCGGGCCAGGTCGTTGCCGTCGCGCACCTCGAAAGCGTCCTGGATGTAACCGGCCAGGCGCTCGAGGTGGCGCAGGTAGGCTTCGATTTCCAGGCACAGGCCCAGGCGGTGTTCGCGGCGCAGGTAGGCGAGGAAGTCGTGGATCTGGGCGTTGAGCTCGAAACGGTTGGGGCTTTTTGCCACCGGCACGAGGATGTCCAGGCGGATCCACACGTCCAGCAGGTGGGTAATGTCCTGGGGCGTGCTGTCCAGTTGTTGGGCGGCCAGTTGTGAACGCAGTTCGTTGAGGCTCAGGGTGCCCTGGTCGAAGTGCTCGCACAAAGGTTCCAGCAATGCCCAGTGTTCAGCAAGGGCGCGCAAGACGCGCTTGGGTTCGATCATCGCAATGGCCGTCGGGTTGGCAATTAAAAGCGGCAATTGTACTGCATCGGGCCGGTTGCTATTCACCCCCGAGACGGACTGTCGTCGCGTATCGCTCAACTATCGGCTCAACAGGGAAGCGATCCGCCCCGAAGGGCGGTAGAATCCTCCCCACTTTCAGTTATCCACAAGTGGCCGACCCTTGCTTATCGAGTCCCGCCGCCGCGCCTATCTGACCGCCATGCAGGTGGTCAACTGGCTGCCGCGTACCGAATTGCCATTTGCCGCCCCGTCGCGGCCCGAGCTGCTGGAAGCGCCTGAGCCGATGGAGGTCGCGCCGCCCCAGGCCGCGCCCGTCGCCAAGGCCGTCGCCGAGCCGTTGGCGCCCGCTGTCGAACGGCCGAAAGTCGAAGTCCCGCGTCCGAGCCTGGCCTCGACCCGGACCAACGCCAAACCGGTGGAAGAAGTTGACGAAGCGCCGGCTCCGGTGAAGGTCGCCCAGGTGCCGCCGCCACGTTTCGCCCTGCAATTGCTGCGAGCCGGGCGTTGCCTGCTGCTGGTGGAGTTACCCACCGGCGAACCCTTCCAGAGCCGCGATCCTGCCTACTTGCTGCTCAAGGACATGCTGCGCGCCGCCGGCCTGCCGGACAGCCCGCAGATTATCGGCGAGCCGGTGCGTTGGCCGCTGCTGTCACGCGGCACGATGGACCAGGGGCCAGAGGCGGCGCGGGACTTTGTCCAGGGATTTGTTTCGGCGCGTCTGGAAGATGAACCGTGCGTGTGTCTGTGGCTGATCGGCCTGCCGGCAGTGAGGTTTGCCGGCGAGGCGGATGCCGAAGCGTTCAACCGTGAATTGCAGGTCGAAGGCCTGGGCTCGGCCTGGGCATTGCCGGGACTGGAATCGTTAATGGAAACGCCACGGCACAAGGCTGACGTCTGGCAAGCCATGCGCCGGCTGATGGCGCGCTGGAAAGAATCGCATGAGTGACGCTGTATCGTTCCGCCCGATGACCGAGGCGGACCTCGACGCTGTACTGAAGATCGAATACGCGGCCTACAGCCATCCCTGGACCCGCGGGATATTTCTCGACGGGCTGGGCAAATACCAGATCTGGCTGATGTTCGAAGGCCAGCAGCAAGTCGGCCATGGCGTGGTGCAGATCATCCTCGATGAAGCGCACCTGCTCAATATCACCGTCAAGCCGGAAAACCAGGGACGCGGCTTGGGCCTGCGGCTCCTGGAGCACTTGATGGCGATTGCCTACAAGGCCGAGGCACGCGAATGTTTCCTCGAAGTACGCGACAGCAATCGCACGGCGTTCCGGTTGTATGAGCGTTACGGTTTCAACGAGATTGGCCGACGGCGGGATTACTACCCGGCGGTAGGCGGGCGTGAAGATGCGGTGGTCATGGCCTGTACCTTGGTGGACTGAATCAAGGGCATTGATGTTGACTGAGCCACCGCTTTCGCGAGCAGGCTCGCTCCCACAGGGGGCTGGCGGCGTACATCAAATCCTGGGCCAGACACAGAACCCATGTGGGAGGGGG
>NZ_JBHFJB010000030.1:23883-28333 GCF_057334555.1 Pseudomonas sp. AGC41 | reverse complement strand
CCACAGCCAACCCATGGGCGACTGGACCCTGGGCGCCAACCTTGGCTACTTCATCGGCAAGGAAGACGGCAGCGCCCTGGCCGGCGACCTCGACAACAAGACCGCGTTCGCCATGCTCTCGGCCAAATACGGTGGCAACACCTTCTATGTCGGCCTGCAGAAAGTCGGCGGCGATGACGCCTGGATGCGCGTCAACGGCACCAGCGGCGGCACCCTGGCGAACGACAGCTACAACTCCAGCTACGACAACGCCAAGGAAAAATCCTGGCAGTTGCGCCACGACTTCAACTTCGCCGCCGTCGGCGTGCCGGGCCTGACCCTGATGAACCGCTACATCAGCGGTGACAACGTGCACACAGCTACCGTTGATGACGGCAAGGAATGGGGTCGCGAGACAGAGCTGGCGTATACCGTGCAGAGCGGTGCGCTGAAGAGTCTCAACGTGAAGTGGCGTAACGCATCGATTCGTCGCGACTTCAGCACCAACGAATTCGACGAGAACCGGATCTTCATCAGCTACCCGATTTCGCTGCTGTAACGGAAGGATTCAGCCTGGGCGCATCCCATGGCAATCTACGGCAAGGACGCCGTTCCAGAGCGGTTCGTCGATCAAACGTTGACAAGGCAGCAGAAGGATAAGGATATTCGCTCTCGGTCGTACGACAACTTATAACAACTGTACCTCTCACTGTTTGCTCAGGTAATGCCATGACCACGACACAGATTCGCCACCCTTTCAATCGCCTGCTGTTGACCGGCGCCGCCGGCGGCCTTGGCAAAGTCTTGCGCGAACGCCTCAAGCCTTACGCCCGCCATATTCGCCTGTCGGACATCGCCAACATGGCACCGGCCATCGACGAAAGCGAAGAAGTGGTGCCGTGCGACCTGTCGGATAAACAGGCGGTGCACCAGCTGGTGGAAGGTGTTGACGCCATCCTGCATTTTGGCGGTGTGTCGGTGGAACGTCCGTTCGAGGAAATCCTCGGCGCCAACATCAGCGGCGTGTTCCATATTTACGAAGCCGCGCGCAAGCATGGCGTCAAGCGCGTGATCTTCGCCAGTTCCAACCACGTCATCGGTTTCTACAAGCAGGACCAGACCCTCGACGCCCACTGCCTGCGCCGTCCGGATGGCTACTACGGCCTGTCCAAGTCCTACGGCGAGGACATGGCCAGTTTCTACTTCGATCGCTACGGCATCGAGACCGTGAGCATCCGCATCGGCTCGTCTTTCCCGGAGCCGCAGAACCGCCGGATGATGAGCACCTGGCTGAGCTTCGACGACCTCACCCAGCTGATCGAATGCTCGCTCTACACCCCGAAGGTCGGCCACACGGTGGTCTACGGCGTGTCCGCCAACCGCGACGTCTGGTGGGACAACAGCCACGCCGCGCACCTGGGCTACCAGCCCAAGGACACTTCGGAAATCTTCCGCGCCAAGGTCGAAGCCCAGCCGATGCCAGCCGAGGATGACCCGGCCAGGATCTATCAGGGCGGCGCCTTTGTTGCTGCCGGCCCGTTCGACAACTGATTCGCCTGTTTCATGGGATACACACGAACCAAGGAATCACCATGCAAGCCGAATTGATTGTCGATGCACGCAACGCCGTCGGGGAAAGCCCGGTATGGGTCCCCGAGGAGAACGCCCTGTACTGGGTGAACATCCCCAGCGGCGGCCTGCAACGCTGGAACGCCAGCACTGGAAAAATCCAGGGCTGGGAAGCCCCCGAAATGCTCGCCTGTATCGCCCGTCACCAGGACGGTGGCTGGGTCGCGGGCATGGAAAGCGGTTTCTTCCGTCTGCACCCCAATGACGACGGCAGCCTGGACAGCGAACTGTGCGCCAGCGTCGAACACAGCCGCACCGACATGCGCCTCAACGACGGCCGCTGCGATCGCCAGGGCCGTTTCTGGGCCGGCAGCATGGTGCTGAACATGGGCGCCAATGCCGACGAAGGCCGGATGTACCGTTTTGACGCCGGGCAAAGCAGCCCGGTCGCGGCACAACTCAGCGGTTTTATCGTACCCAACGGCCTCGGTTTCAGCCCGGACGGAAGGACGATGTATCTCTCCGATTCGCACCCGTTGAGCCAGCAGATCTGGGCCTTCGACTACGACACCGACAGTGGCACCCCGTCCAACCGGCGCCTGTTCGTCGACATGATGCCCCTGGCCGGACGCCCGGACGGCGCAGCGGTGGACGCCGACGGTTGCTACTGGATATGCGCCAACGACGCCGGGCTGATTCACCGCTTCACCCCGGACGGACGCCTCGACCGTTCGCTGGAAGTGCCGGTGAAAAAACCGACCATGTGCGCGTTCGGCGGCAGCCAGCTCGACACCCTCTTCGTCACCTCGATCCGTCCGGGTGACGACAATGATCCGCAATCCCTGGCCGGCGGCGTGTTCGCCCTCAATCCCGGCGTCAAGGGCCTGGCTGAACCTGCTTTCGGAGGACGGAAACACTCCGCGAACTGATCTGCTTTCCCGCTTCACATCGATAGATATAAAAACAACAACACTGGAGATTGACCATGAATTTCAAACGCACGCTTCTGATCGCGGCCCTGCCCCTGGCCTTCCTGGCCCAGGCAGCACATGCGCTCGATATCAAGATCGCCGACATCCACCCCAAGGGCTACCCGACCGTGGTAGCCGAGGAATCCATGGGTAAAACCCTGGAGAAGGAGAGCAACGGCGAACTGAAGTTCAAGTACTTCCCTGGCGGCGTACTCGGCTCTGAAAAGGAAGTCATCGAGCAGATGCAAGCCGGCGCGATCCAGATGTCCCGGGTCAGCCTGGGCATTGTCGGCCCTGTGGTGCCGGACGTGAACGTGTTCAACATGCCGTTCATCTTCCGCGACCAGGCGCACATGCGCGCCGTCATTGATGGTGATGTCGGCGATGCGATCCTGGATCGGATCACCAATTCCGAGTTCGGCCTGGTGGCCCTGGCCTGGATGGATGGCGGCACCCGCAACCTCTACACCAAAAAACCGGTGCGCAAGCTCGAAGACCTCAAGGGCATGAAGATCCGCGTCCAGGGCAACCCGATGTTCATCGAGACCTTCAACGCCATGGGCGCCAACGGCATCGCCATGGACACCGGCGAAATCTTCAGTGCCTTGCAGACCGGCGTGATCGACGGCGCGGAAAACAACCCGCCGACCATGCTCGAGCATAACCACTACCAGAACGCCAAGTTCTACAGCTTGACCGGCCACCTGATCCTGCCTGAGCCGATCGTGATGTCGAAAATCACCTGGAACAAGCTCACCCCAGAGCAGCAGGACATGGTGAAAAAAGCCGCCAAGGCCGCCCAGGCTGAAGAACGCAAGCTGTGGGACGAGAAGTCCGCCGCCAGCGAAGCGAAACTCAAGGCTGCAGGCGTCGAGTTCATCACCGTCGACAAGAAACCCTTCTACGACGCTACCGCACCGATCCGGGCCAAATACGGTGCTCCGTACGCCGACCTGATCAAGCGCATCGAAGCTGTCCAGTAAAGCCTCTCAATCTGTACTCATGAAACGGCTGGGCGCGCCTGCGGTTCAAAGGCGCGCCCGGTTACGGTGGAACCCGATGAAGAATTTGCTGCTGCGTATCAACGACAAGATTTACATGACTTGCATCTGGGTCGCCGGCCTCTCCGTCCTGGCAGTTGCCCTGATGATTCCCTGGGGTGTATTCGCCCGCTACGTGCTGGGCTCAGGCTCCAGCTGGCCAGAGCCCACCGCTATTTTGCTGATGATCGTGTTCACCTTCATTGGCGCTGCCGCCAGTTACCGCTCCGGCTCGCACATGGCCGTTGACATGGTCACCAGCCGCCTGCCACCGCATCTGAAAAACGCTGCTTCGATTTTTTCCCAGCTGTTGATGGCCGCTGTGTGCATTTTCATGACCATCTGGGGCACCAAGCTGTGCATGACCACCTGGAATCAGTTCATGAGCGCCATCCCTACCCTGCGCGTCGGCATCACCTACATGCCGATCCCGGTCGGTGGTTTCCTGACGCTGATTTTTGTCCTGGAAAAACTCTTGCTGGGTGACCAAAGCCAGCGTCGGGTCGTGCAGTTCGACCTGGTTGAAGAAAACGAAGGTGCCGTTTAATGGACGCTCTGATTCTGCTGGGCAGTTTTTTGTTGTTGATCCTGATCGGCATGCCGGTCGCCTACGCATTGGGCGCTGCCGCCCTGATCGGGGCGTGGTGGATCGATATTCCGTTCCAGGCCATGATGATTCAGGTCGCGGGCGGGGTGAACAAGTTCTCGCTGCTGGCCATTCCATTCTTCGTCCTCGCCGGCGCGATCATGGCCGAGGGCGGCATGTCCCGCCGCTTGGTGGCCTTCGCCAGTGTGCTGGTCGGGTTCGTGCGCGGTGGCCTGTCTTTGGTCAACCTCGTGGCGTCGAGTTTCTTTGGTGCGATCTCCGGTTCCTCGGTGGCCGATACCGCC
>NZ_JBHFJB010000030.1:22898-23863 GCF_057334555.1 Pseudomonas sp. AGC41 | reverse complement strand
GCTCGGTGCTGATCCCGGAAATGACACGCCGGGGCTATCCGCGTGAGTACGCTACCGCCGTCACCGTCAGTGGTTCGGTGCAAGCGCTGCTGACGCCGCCAAGCCACAACGCGGTGCTGTACTCGCTCGCCGCCGGCGGCACCGTCTCGATCGGTTCGCTGTTCATGGCCGGCATCGTCCCAGGCATCATGATGAACCTCTGCCTGATGGCGCTGTGCCTGGTCTTCGCGAAAAAACGCAATTACCCCAAGGGCGAAGTGATTCCGCTCAAGGAAGCGTTGAAGATCTGCAAGGAAGCCATGTGGGGCATGATGACTTTGTTCATCATCCTTGGCGGCATTCTGTCCGGTGTGTTCACCGCCACCGAATCGGCCGCGATTGCGGTGGTGTGGGCATTCTTCGTGACCATGTGCATCTATCGCGACTACAAGTGGAGCGAGTTGCCGAAACTGATGCACCGTACGGTGCGCACCATTTCCATCGTGATGATCCTGATCGGTTTCGCCGCCAGCTTCGGCTACATCATGACGCTGATGGAGATTCCGGCGAAAATCACCACCGCGTTCCTGACCCTGTCGGACAACCGCTACGTGATCCTGATGTGCATCAACGTGATGTTGCTGCTGTTGGGCACCGTGATGGACATGGCGCCGCTGATCCTGATCCTGACACCGATCCTGATGCCAGTCATCGTCGGCATCGGCGTGGACCCGGTGCAGTTCGGCATGATCATGCTGGTGAACCTGGGTATCGGCCTGATCACTCCTCCGGTGGGTGCGGTTCTGTTCGTCGGTTCCGCCATCGGCAAGGTCAGCATCGAAAGCACCGTCAAGGCCCTGCTGCCGTTCTACGCCATGCTGTTCCTGGTACTGCTGCTGGTGACCTACATCCCTGCCATTTCGCTGTGGCTGCCGAATCTGGTGTTGTAACCCTGAACAGTGAGCAAGCCCCCTTGTGGGGGGGGG
>NZ_JBHFJB010000030.1:21851-22764 GCF_057334555.1 Pseudomonas sp. AGC41 | reverse complement strand
CCGAAAAAGACGCCGCCATGACACCACCTCTTGTCCATCTCGAAGACGAACTCACCCACCTCACCCTGGCCCCACACCTGGGCGCCAGTCTCGTTGAATGGACCTTGCGCAGCAACGGTGCCCCCCTGCTACGCCCGCCCGCACCGCAAGCACTGGAAAACCGCCTGCCGGGAAAACTCGGCTGCTTCCCGTTGATTCCCTGGTCGAACCGGATCGCCCAAGGCGGTTTCGACTGCCCGGGCGGCTGGCTCGCCCTGGAAGCCAACAGCCCCAACGATCCGTTTCCGATCCATGGCAGCGCCTGGCAGCAGCCCTGGCAGGTTACCGAACGGACCGACCAGGAAGTCTTGCTGCAGCTGGACAGCGTGCACCCCTTCGCCTATTGCGCGAGCCTGCGGATCCGCTTGAGTGGCGGCCAACTGCAAATCGCCCTCCACGTCACTCACATGGCCGAACAGGCTGCCTGGCACGGGTTGGGCTTGCATCCATATTTACCACGCACCCCCGGCACTCGCCTGCAAACCCGTGCCAGCGAAGTCTGGATGTGCGACGCCTCGAAACTGCCAACGGAATTGAGGGACATTCCCTCGGAGTGGGATTTCCAGCAACCTCGGTCATTGCCCGACACCCTCGTCGACAACGGCTTCGGCGGCTGGGACGGACGCTGCCTGATCCAGCAACCGGACCTGGGTTATCAACTGGAATGCCGCGCCAGCGGCAGCGAATATTTCCTGTTGTACTGCCCCGTCGGTCTGGATTTCTTCTGCATCGAACCGGTCAGCCATCCGGTCAATGCGCATCACTTGCCAGGACGGCCGGGGTTGCGTCTGCTGGAACAAGGGCAGTCGGTGGCGTTGGGGTTTTCGATGCAGTGCCGAGAGTTATAAGCACCACGCGATCTACGTGGCGAGGG
>NZ_JBHFJB010000030.1:21012-21737 GCF_057334555.1 Pseudomonas sp. AGC41 | reverse complement strand
CCCCCCCCCCCCCCCCCCACAAAAGCCTTCTCCTGCGCTAAGCCCTCAGCAACATGAACCCCGCCACCGCCAGGCACACCCCGGCAAACCCCACCTGCAACGCCCGCGCTGGAATCTTCGCGGAGAAGCGGCGACCCAAAATCATCCCGACGATACTCGCCGCAATGAACGCCGCCCCGATCCGGTCGATGCTCACCCCGGCGTGAAACGCACCCATCACGCCGATCAACGAAATCAGGCTGATGACCATCAAGGACGTGGCGACGATGCCGCGCATCTGCACGTCGGTCAATTGCTTGAACGCCGGGACGATGAGGAAGCCGCCGCCCACCCCAAGCAGCCCCGAAACCATGCCCGTGACCGCGCCCAATGCCGACAGCGTGGCGGTGCAGCGGGCGGTCCAGGCCAGGCGTCCGGTCTGGCGATCAAGCAGGCAATTCTTCTGGCCCCAACTGGCCGCGCCGTGATCGCTGGGCCCCGGCTGCGGGGTTTCCCGGCGCAGCATGCGCGCCGCCACCAGCACCATCAGCAGGCTGAACAGAATCATCAGGATTTTTTCCGGAAGCTGGTGGGCGAAATAGACACCGACCGGCGAGAACACCGCGCCCAGCAACGCAATGAGCAACGCCGCGCGGTAACGCACCAGCCCATGGCGCAACCCATCGATGGCGCCGACGGCCGCGGCGCTGCCCACCGCAAACAGCGCCACCGGCGCGGGGGGGGGG
>NZ_JBHFJB010000030.1:12767-20992 GCF_057334555.1 Pseudomonas sp. AGC41 | reverse complement strand
CCGCAAACAGCGCCACCGGCGCGGCCTGGGTCATGCTCCAACCCAGGCCCAACACCAACGCCGGCACGGCCAGAATACCGCCGCCCGCCCCCGTCAGGCCAAGGACCAGCCCCATGATCACACCAAAAAAACTTGCCAATAACATAACCGTCTCTCAAGCCGCGCACGCCTGTTGTCAGGTGTGATCGCATTTGCAGGACCCGGTGGCCCTCACTTAAGCTGCGGACCATATGTTGTAAGTCCCGAGCGTTGCAACCCGCTATTGCTAGATGGGTATGTGGCGCGCGAGCTTGCTCCCGCGGGGCTGCGTAGCAGCACCTTTCATGAGTTATTTCCGCACAGGTTCGTTGTCATGCCCGCGCAGATCCAAAGCTTCCTCGATCCCGCCTCCAAGACGTATACCCATGTGGTTTATGAACACGATGGCGGGTTCTGTGCGGTGGTCGACCCGGTCCTCGACTACGACCCGGCGTCAGGCCGCAGTGGCACGGAGCAGGCCGACCGGGTGATCGCTTTCGTGGCTGAACGTCAGTTGACGGTGCAATGGCTGCTGGAAACCCACGCCCACGCCGATCACTTGTCCGCCGCGCCTTATCTGCGGGGCAAACTGGGCGGCAAGATCGCCATCGGCGAATCCATCCATCAGGTACAGAGGGTCTTCAAGGCACTGTTCAACCTCGAAGCGCAATTTGCGGTGGATGGTTCACAGTTCGATCACCTGTTCGCGGCCGACGAATCTTTTTTTATCGGCAACCTCAAGGCCACCGCGCTGCACGTGCCCGGCCACACCCCGGCGGACATGGCCTACCTGATCGATGGCGACGTGATATTGGTCGGCGACACGCTGTTCATGCCCGACGTGGGCACCGCGCGTTGCGACTTCCCTGGCGGCAATGCCCATCAGCTCTACGCTTCGATCCGCAAGCTGCTGGCCTTCCCCGCCGGCGTTCGACTCTACGTTTGCCACGATTACCCGCCGGAGGGCCGCGAGCCCCAATGCATGAGCACCGTGGGCGAACAGCGCCAGCACAACATCCATGTTCGCGACGGCATCGACGAGACCGCGTTCGTGGCCATGCGCACCCAGCGCGACAAGACCCTGGGCATGCCGACGCTGTTGCTGCCAGCGATCCAGGTGAACGTGCGGGCGGGCCATTTGCCGCCGGCGGAGGGTAATGGCGTGACTTATCTGAAGATTCCGATCAATCAGCTTTAGCAGGTTGGGGCTGCTGCGCAGCCCAGCGGGAGCAAGCTCCCTCGCCACAGAGGTAGGTCTGCTTGCTGATGTTGGATGTGATGGCCCCTTCGCGAGCAGGCTCGCTCCCACAGGGATCGGGGTGATCAGGTACCCAGCGTCAACCCGTTGGCCGGCAGCGGCAGCGCGGTCTTGTAGCGCACCTGCTTGAGGGCAAAGCTTGAGCGGATGTTCGCTACCCCGGGGACCTTGGTCAGGAAATCCATCATGAACCGCTCCAGCGACTGGATGGTCGGCACCAGCACGCGAATCAGGTAATCCGGGTCGCCCGCCATCAGGTAGCACTCCATTACTTCCGGCCGGTCGGAGATCGCCTCCTCGAAGTGCTGCAATGCCTCTTCCACCTGCTTTTCCAGGCTGACATGGATAAACACGTTGACATGCAGGCCCAGCAGGTCGGCGTCCAGCAGGGTGACCTGCTCGCGAATCACTCCCAGCTCCTCCATCGCCCGAACCCGATTGAAGCAAGGCGTCGGCGACAGGTTGACCGAACGGGCAAGGTCGGCATTGGTGATGCGGGCGTTTTCCTGAAGGCTGTTGAGAATGCCGATGTCGGTGCGATCCAATTTGCGCATGAGACAAAATTTCCTGTTTCTTATCGTTGTGCAGATTTTTTATCTGCAAATCATCTAAACAGCAAGCCAACAGAGAAAAAAATTCTTCTACGTCGAGCCTATGATTGTTGTAGGACAATTTCCCGCCTACCCAGGGACATTCGTCAGCTAGCGCGCCCACTACAAGAAATTCACAAGATCGAGCGTAGAAAGCCATGAACCCAGCGTACGAACCGCTACGCCTGCACGTCCCCGAACCTTCGGGCCGTCCCGGCTGCAAGACCGACTTCTCCTACCTGCATCTGACCGATGCCGGCACGGTGCGCAAACCTCCCATCGACGTCGAACCCGCCGACACCGCCGACCTGGCGCGCAGCCTGATCCGCGTGCTTGATGACCAGGGCAACGCCTTGGGCGAGTGGGCCGAGAACATCCCTGTCGATATCCTGCGCAAGGGCATGCGCGCCATGCTCAAGACACGCATCTACGACAACCGCATGGTCGTCGCCCAGCGCCAGAAAAAGATGTCGTTCTACATGCAGAGCCTTGGCGAGGAAGCCATCGGCAGCGCCCAGGCCCTGGCCCTGAACATCGACGACATGTGCTTCCCGACCTACCGCCAGCAAAGCATCCTCATGGCCCGCGACGTGCCGCTGGTGGACCTGATCTGCCAACTGCTGTCCAACGAGCGCGATCCGCTCAAGGGCCGGCAGTTGCCGATCATGTATTCGGTCAAGGACGCCGGTTTCTTCACCATTTCCGGTAACCTCGCCACCCAGTTCATCCAAGGCGTGGGCTGGGGCATGGCCTCGGCGATCAAGGGCGACACCAAGATCGCCTCGGCCTGGATCGGCGACGGCGCCACCGCCGAATCGGACTTCCACACCGCCCTCACCTTCGCCCACGTCTACCGCGCCCCGGTGATCCTCAACGTGGTCAATAACCAGTGGGCGATTTCCACGTTCCAGGCGATTGCCGGCGGTGAAGCCACTACTTTCGCCGGGCGCGGCGTTGGCTGCGGCATCGCCTCGTTGCGGGTCGATGGCAACGATTTCATCGCCGTCTACGCCGCGTCGCGCTGGGCCGCCGAACGCGCTCGCCGCAACCTCGGTCCGGCTCTGATCGAATGGGTCACCTACCGCGCCGGCCCGCACTCCACATCTGACGATCCGTCGAAATACCGCCCGGCCGACGACTGGAGTCACTTCCCGTTGGGCGACCCGATTGCGCGCCTCAAGCAGCACCTGGTGAAGATCGGCCAGTGGTCCGAAGAGGAGCACGCCGCCGTCACCGCCGAGCTTGAAGCCGAAGTGATCGCCGCGCAGAAAGAAGCCGAGCAGTACGGCACCCTCGCCGGTGGGCAGATTCCGAGCGCCGCGACCATGTTCGAGGACGTCTACAAAGAGATGCCGGAGCACTTGAAGCGCCAGCGTCAGCAGTTGGGGATCTGACATGAACGATCACAACAACAATATTGCGTTGGACACCGCCATGACCACTACCACCATGACCATGATCCAGGCGCTGCGCTCGGCCATGGACGTGATGCTCGAGCGCGACGACAACGTCGTGGTGTTCGGCCAGGACGTAGGTTACTTCGGTGGCGTGTTCCGCTGCACCGAAGGCCTGCAGAACAAGTACGGCACCTCGCGGGTGTTCGACGCACCGATTTCCGAAAGCGGCATCGTCGGCGTGGCCGTGGGCATGGGCGCCTATGGGCTGCGGCCGGTGGCCGAGATCCAGTTCGCCGACTATGTCTACCCGGCTTCGGACCAGATCATTTCCGAGGCCGCGCGCCTGCGCTATCGCTCGGCCGGCGAGTTCACCGCACCGATGACCCTGCGCATGCCCTGCGGCGGCGGCATTTATGGCGGCCAGACCCACAGCCAGAGCATCGAGGCGATGTTCACCCAGGTCTGCGGACTGCGCACCGTCATGCCGTCCAACCCCTACGACGCCAAGGGCCTGCTGATCGCTTCCATCGAAAACGATGACCCGGTGATCTTCCTCGAACCCAAGCGCCTGTATAACGGCCCGTTCGACGGCCACCATGACCGCCCGGTAACGCCCTGGTCCAAGCATCCGCAGGCGCAAGTGCCGGACGGTTACTACACGGTGCCGTTGGACGTCGCCGCCATCACCCGTCCGGGCAAGGACGTGACGGTGCTCACCTACGGCACCACGGTCTACGTCTCCCAGGTAGCAGCCGAGGAGACAGGCATCGACGCCGAAGTCATTGACCTGCGCAGCCTGTGGCCGCTGGACCTGGACACCATCGTCAAATCGGTGAAGAAGACCGGCCGCTGCGTGGTGGTCCACGAAGCCACCCGCACCTGCGGTTTCGGCGCCGAACTGGTGTCACTGGTGCAAGAACACTGCTTCCACTACCTGGAAGCGCCCATCGAGCGTGTCACCGGTTGGGACACCCCCTACCCGCACGCGCAGGAGTGGGCGTATTTCCCAGGGCCGTCCCGTGTGGGCGCGGCATTGAAACGGGTCATGGAGGTCTGAATGGGCACGCACGTTATCAAGATGCCGGACATCGGCGAAGGCATCGCCGAAGTTGAATTGTCGGTGTGGCACGTCAAGGTTGGCGACATGGTGGTCGAGGATCAGGTGTTGGCCGACGTGATGACTGACAAGGCGATGGTGGATATTCCTTCGCCGGTGCATGGCCGGGTCATTGCCCTTGGCGGTGAACCGGGTGAAGTCATGGCGGTGGGCAGTGAGCTGATCCGCATTGAAGTGGAAGGCGCCGGCAACCTGAAGGAATCGGCGCAATCGGCGGCACCGGTGGCCAAGCCTGAGCCCGTCGCGAAGCCTGAACAGGCATCGAAACCAGAACCCGTGGCGGAAAAACCGCTCGCCGCGCCGCGCCCGGTCCAAGCGGCGCAGGCACCGGTGGCCCGGGATCCCGACGAGCGTCCGCTGGCCTCGCCGGCCGTGCGCAAACACGCGTTGGACCTGGGCATCCAGCTGCGCCTGGTCCAGGGCAGCGGCCCCGCCGGGCGGATTCTGCACGAAGACCTGGAGGCTTATCTGGCCCAGGGCCCATCGTCCCAGGCCAAGGGCGGCTCGGGTTATGCCGAACGTCACGACGAGCAGCAAATCCCGGTGATCGGCATGCGCCGCAAGATCGCCCAGCGCATGCAGGAAGCCACCCAGCGCGCCGCCCATTTCAGCTACGTCGAGGAAATCGATGTCACCGCCCTGGAAGAGCTGCGTTTTCACCTGAATGAAAAACACGGTGCCAGTCGCGGCAAGCTGACGTTGCTGCCGTTCTTGGTCCGCGCCCTGGTCGTGGCGCTGCGGGATTTCCCGCAGATGAACGCCCGTTACGACGATGAAGCCCAGGTCATTCAGCGCTCCGGCGCCGTACATGTCGGTGTTGCCACCCAGAGCGATGTCGGCCTGATGGTCCCAGTGGTGCGTCACGCCGAGGCGCGCAGCCTGTGGGACAGCGCGGCGGAAATCTCGCGCCTGGCGACAGCGGCCCGCAACGGCAAGGCCAGTCGCGACGAACTGTCGGGCTCGACCATTACTTTGACCAGCCTCGGCGCGTTGGGCGGCATCGTCAGCACGCCGGTGCTGAACCTGCCGGAAGTTGCGATCGTCGGCGTCAATAAAATCGTCGAACGGCCCGTGGTGATCAAGGGCCAGATCGTGATCCGCAAGATGATGAACCTCTCCAGTTCCTTCGATCACCGGGTGGTCGACGGCATGGACGCGGCGCAATTCATCCAGGCGCTGCGTGGCCTGCTCGAACAACCCGCCACTATGTTTGTGGACTAATCATCAATGGAGCAGGCCATGCAGACTCTGAACACCAAGCTGCTGATCATCGGCGGCGGTCCTGGCGGTTACGTGGCGGCGATCCGTGCCGGCCAACTGGGCATCGAAACCATCCTGGTGGAAGGCCAAGCGTTGGGCGGGACGTGCCTGAACATCGGCTGCATTCCGTCCAAGGCGTTGATCCATGTGGCCGAGCAGTTCCACCAGACCCGCCATCACAGCCAGGGCTCGGCCTTGGGCATCACCGTGGCGGCGCCGAGCCTGGACATTGGCAAGAGTGTGGAATGGAAGGATGGCATCGTCGATCGCCTGACCACCGGCGTCGCGACGTTGCTGAAAAAAAACAAGGTCCAGGTCATTCACGGCTGGGCCAAAGTGATCGATGGCAAGACCGTTGAAGTCGCTGACACCCGCATCCAGTGCGAACACCTGCTGCTGGCCACCGGCTCGAAAAGTGTCGAGCTGCCGATGCTGCCGATTGGCGGGCCGATCATCTCGTCCACCGAAGCTCTCGCGCCCACCTCGGTGCCCAAGCATCTGGTGGTGGTCGGCGGCGGCTACATCGGTCTGGAGCTGGGCATCGCCTATCGCAAGCTCGGCGCCGAAGTCAGCGTGGTCGAGGCCCAGGAGCGGATCCTGCCGGCCTACGACGGCGAGCTGACGCAACCGGTGCACGAGGCGCTCAAGCAACTGGGCGTCAAGCTGTACCTCAAGCACAGCGTCGAAGGCTTCGATGCCCAGGCCAGCACCTTGCAAGTGCGCGATCCCAACGGCGACACGCTGAACCTGGAGACCGACCGCGTGCTGGTGGCGGTCGGACGCAAGCCCAACACCCAGGGTTGGAACCTCGAAGCGCTGGACCTGGCGATGAACGGCTCGGCGCTGAAAATCGACAACCGCTGCCAGACCAGCATGCACAATGTCTGGGCCATCGGTGACCTCAGCGGCGAACCGATGCTCGCCCACCGGGCCATGGCCCAGGGCGAAATGGTCGCCGAGCTGATCGCCGGCCAGCATCGGGAATTCAACCCGACGGCCATCGCGGCAGTGTGCTTCACCGATCCGGAGGTGGTCGTGGTCGGCACGACGCCGGACGAGGCCAAGGCCGCCGGGGTCGATTGCATCGTGTCGAGCTTCCCGTTCGCGGCCAACGGCCGGGCCATGACCCTGGAATCGAAAAGCGGTTTCGTCCGGGTCGTGGCGCGCCGGGACAATCACCTGATTATCGGCTGGCAGGCGGTCGGCGTCGGCGTGTCGGAGCTGTCCACGGCATTTGGCCAATCCCTGGAAATGGGCGCGCGGCTGGAAGACATCGCCGGCACCATCCACGCCCACCCGACGCTGGGCGAGGCCGTGCAGGAAGCGGCATTGCGGGCATTGGGGCATGCGTTGCATTGTTAACGGCAGTTATCCCCGTGGCGAGGGAGTCGGCAGGAAATATCTCCTGCTCCTCATCGAGCAAGCTGCGAAACACCCCCGGAATGAAGTATTGTGGTCCCCATTAAAAAACGTCAGAAGCCTTGAACCGTTTCGACGGTTGTCAGGAAATAGAGGGTGTCATGGGTAACGAGAGCATCAATTGGGACAAACTGGGCTTTGACTACATCAAGACCGACAAGCGCTACCTGTCGCACTGGCGCGACGGCGCCTGGGACGCGGGCACCCTGACCGACGACAATGTGCTGCACATCAGCGAGGGTTCCACTGCCCTGCACTACGGCCAGCAATGCTTCGAGGGCCTCAAGGCCTATCGTTGCAAGGACGGTTCGATCAACCTGTTCCGCCCGGACCAGAACGCCGCCCGCATGCAACGCAGCTGCGCCCGCCTGCTGATGCCACATGTCGACACCGAGCAGTTCGTCGAAGCCTGCAAGCAAGTGGTCCGCGCCAACGAGCGCTTCATCCCGCCGTATGGCACCGGCGGTGCGCTGTACCTGCGCCCGTTCGTGATCGGCGTGGGTGACAACATCGGCGTGCGCACCGCGCCCGAGTTTATCTTCTCGATCTTCTGCATCCCGGTCGGCGCTTATTTCAAGGGCGGCCTGACCCCGCACAACTTCCTGATCTCCAGCTTCGACCGCGCGGCCCCACAAGGCACCGGCGCGGCCAAGGTCGGTGGCAACTACGCCGCCAGCCTGATGCCCGGTTCCCAGGCCAAGAAGGCCAGTTTCGCCGACTGCATCTACCTGGATCCGCTGACCCATTCGAAAATCGAGGAAGTCGGCTCGGCCAACTTCTTCGGCATCACCCACGACGACAAATTCATCACCCCCAATTCCCCTTCGGTCTTGCCGGGCATCACCCGCCTGTCGCTGATCGAACTGGCGAAATCGCGCCTGGGCCTGGAAGTGATCGAAGGCGACGTGTTCATCGACAAGCTGGCGGATTTCAAGGAAGCCGGCGCCTGCGGTACCGCTGCGGTGATCACGCCGATTGGCGGCATCAGCTACAAAGACAGGCTGCACGTGTTCCACAGCGAAACCGAAGTCGGCCCGATCACCCAGAAGCTCTACAAAGAGCTGACCGGCGTGCAGACTGGCGACGTTGAAGCGCCGGCGGGCTGGATCGTCAAGGTTTGATCTAGGCCCCCAGATAACACTGGTCGGCTTTTGTGGGGGGGGGGG
>NZ_JBHFJB010000030.1:0-12699 GCF_057334555.1 Pseudomonas sp. AGC41 | reverse complement strand
CCCCCCCCCCCCACAATTGGATCTGCCCCCGTTTTTATTCTCCGCGCAAAACCATCCATCGCCCCCAATGCTGGCGAAACCATCCGTAACCGCTGACCAGCAAGATCCCGCCCAGCACCAGAACCGCGCCGACGATAAAGTTCGGCTCCAGTGGCTCATCCAGCAACCAGACGCCAAATCCGATGCCGAACAGCGGCGTCATGAACGACAGCACGCCCAATTGCGACGCCAGGTAGCGGCGCAGCAGGGAGAACCAGATCAGGAAGCTGGCGAAGGACACCAGCAATACCTGGAACGCCATGCTGGCAATGAGTTTTGGCGTGGGGTTGATCGTCATTTGCCCTAGCGCTGCCGATATGCCGATCAACAGCACCCCGGCACCCACCAATTGATAAAGCAACGTCTGGCTGGCCGGCAGATTCGATAGCCGCGAGCAGCGTACCGTCACCGTGGTTGCGCCCCACAGCGCGCCGGCCAGCAAGCCCATGCCATCGCCCAGCAACGAGCTGCCGTTCGCCGCGCCCGAGCCGCCGCCGAAGGCCACCACGATTCCGCCGAAGGCAACGGCGATGCCTAGCCACTGCGCCGGTTTGAGGCGTTCACTTGGCAGCTTCCAGTGCAAGCCGAGGGCGGCGAACATCGGTGCGGTGTAGAGGAAAATCACCATGTGCGATGCCGTCGTATGACGCAGGCCTTCGCCTACCATCACGAACTCCAAGGCAAACAGCACCCCCACCAAGAGGCCGGGACGCCAACTGCCATCAGCCAGGGACAGGCGCTCACCGCGCGCCAGCACCAACAGCCAGACCAGTACCGCGGCGATGGCCGAACGCACGCCCAGTTGCAACATCGGCGCCATGTCGACGGCACCGGCCTTGATCGCGACTTGCTGGAAACCCCAGATGGCACAGAGGCCGGTCATCAGGGCAATGACCTGGCCATCCAGGGCGCGGCGAGTGGTCATGGAAAAAGGTCCTTGGCGGAAAAGAAAAAGATGAAAGGATTGTCTGCCTGACACCTTTGCTGGATATAGTGATTACCCGACAAGCCATCCCGGTAATCCGCCATTGCGGTGAATATGCAGCCTCCAGCCCAACACCTGAAGATTCCGCCGTTCGACGCGGCCCTGCCCTCGCCGATTTTCTTCCGCAGCGCCTGCATGCCGGCCCACGCCACTTATCCCCGGCACCGGCATGCCTGGGGAGAGTTCGTCTACTCCTACAGCGGTGTGATGGAAATCGAAATCGCCCAGCATCATTACCTGGCGCCACCGCAATATGGCATCTGGCTGCCGCCAGACATGGAACACGTTGGGTTCAATCGGCATGAAGCCTGCCATTGCTCGTTGTACCTGGCGGCCGAACTGTGCGACGCGCTGCCTGCGGTACCGTGCGCGCTGATCTTGAGCCCGCTGATCCGAGCGTTGCTGGAAGAACTGCGCAGAGCCCCGCCGAGCCAGCCACAGACGCCCGAAGAGCAGCGCTTGTTGCAAGTGCTGGTGGACAAGTTGACGCAGGCGCCCCACGTCGGCAGTTACCTGCCCTCCTCGGACGATCCGCTGCTGGGCCCTGTGTTGCGGGCCCTGGAGGCCAACCCCAGCGACCCGCGCTCCTTGCCGCAACTGGCTCGCGCCGCCAACACCACCGAGCGCACACTGATGCGCCGGGCCCAGCGGGACCTGGGCATGTCCCTGGTGGAATGGCGCCAGCGCCTGAAAGTCATCGAGGCCCTGGCCTTGCTCGAACGTGGTCAGAGCGTGGAAACCATCGGCCTGGACCTGGGCTACAGCAGCGCCTCGGCGTTTATCAGCATGTTTCGCAAGATGATGGGGACTACGCCGGATGAGTACCGCCGCAGGCATATGGCGGGATGAATGCAAGGACCCCTTCGCGAGCAGGCTCGCTCCCACACAAATGATCTCGGATGATCTTGAGTGTTGTGTTCAGCGCAGGTCAATTGTGGGAGCGAGCCTGCTCGCGAAAGCGCCAGCGGATTCAACCGCCACTTCACTGCTGACGCCAAAGCGCGCCGCCATCTCCCGCTGTCCAGCAACCGTCAACCCCAGCGCCCGGCTGTCCAGGTCCTGGGTCACCCATTTGCGCTCGATCGCCAGTTGCAGCAATGCCGCGCCCAAGGCTCCGCCCAGATGTGGTCGGCGCATGCTCCAGTCCAGGCATGGGCAGGCGAACCGCCGCCGTTGCGCAGCCAGTGCCTGCACATCAATGCCCAAGCCTTCGAACAGCGCTTCACCCGATTCGCTTAGCCGATAAGCCTGCCCTTCTACATCGAGCAGCCACCCGGCTTCAAGCAAGCGATCATGCAGCCGCACCGCCAGGATACCGGCCATATGGTCGTAGCAAGTACGGGCAAACTGCAGGCGATCCGGCGTACGTGGTGTGAAGGTCGGTGCAGCGTTCTGGCCAATCACCATCAATGCTTCGAGGGCTTCGGCTACGCGTTTATCGGTGAGGCTGTAGTAACGATGACGGCCCTGCACGTGCAAGCGCACCAGGGCCGATTCCTTGAGCTTCGCCAAATGCGCACTGGCAGTGGAAGCGCTGACCTCGGCAATCGCCGCCAACTCCGTGCTGGTGCGGGCGTGGCCGTCCATCAGCGCGCAGAGCATTCGGGTACGGGCCGGTTCGGCAATCGCTGCGGCCACCTGGGACACTCCCATGTCATGGTGTTCTGCGTTCATATTTCGCTCCCGGACGAATCAAGCCATGCATCGACTGGAGATAGTAGCAACACTTTCTCCACCACGAACGAGGCAGCGCTTCATGGACCCGATCACCGCCGCGACTCACGCTGATCCCTACCCTTACTACGCCAGTCTGCAAGCCAACGGAGGATTCGGTTTCGACGCGCATCTGAAACTCTGGGTCGCCAGCAGCGCCGAGGCGGTGTGCGCGGTACTGCATCATCCCGATTGCCATGTGCGCCCTGCTGACGAGCCGGTGCCCAAGGCAATTGCCAATGGTCCCGCCGGCCGAGTGTTCGGACAGCTGATGCGAATGAACGAAGGCGAACCGCACCGCTGTTCGAGGGCGACGATTGCGCCGGGGTTGCGGGATATCGATCCGCCCCAGGTCGAGGCATTGGTCAGGGCACGCTTGCTCAGGGAGGGCGCCGAAGGTCTGCACCAGGCGCAGTTCATCGGCCCGGCCAGCGTGGTGGCGGCGTTGCTGGGCTTCAACCCGGCGGAGAGCCGTCTGATCAGCGAATTGACCGCAGACTTCGTCGCCTGCCTGTCACCCCTGAGCCAGGCGAAGCAGCTTGAAGCCGCGCACCGGGCCAGCGAGCAATTGATGAGCCTTTTCGAGGAGCGGTTCAAGGTACCAGGCACTCCCTTGCTAAGCCTCATGTGCCAGGGCTTCGAAGGCGCCGACCCGGACAGCCGGATCGCCAACCTGATCGGCCTGCTCTCACAAACCTACGAAGCCACGGCGGGCCTGATCGGCAATGGGCTGTTGGCGTTAGCTCGCGACCCCGCTTTACATCAGCAGGTTCGGGACGACCCCAAACAGATCGGCGGGTTGCTGGCTGAAGTGCAGCGCTTCGACCCGGCGGTGCAGAACACCCGGCGCTTCGTCGCCATGCCCTGCGAGATCCTTGGCACTGCGCTAGAACCGGGAGATGTGGTACTGGTCCTGCTGGCTTCAGCCAACCGCGACCCGCAGCTCAACCCGCAACCGGACGCCTTGCTGTTGGATCGCGCCAATCGCCGCAGTTTCAGCTTTGGCAGCGGCCGCCATGAATGCCCTGGCCAAGACTTGGCCATGAACGTCGCTCGGGCCACCGTGGAGACAATCCTTGAGCGCAACCCACGCCTGGATCGGTTGACCTGGTGCTATCGCCCCTCGGTCAACGGGCGCATCCCGCTGTTCGCCAATCGGTGATAAAAAAAAGCGCCATCAATCGTCGCGGGTCAGCACTTCCAGCAGCTCGATTTCAAAAACCAGGTTGCTGTTGGGCTTGATGTGAGCGCCCATGGAGCGCTCACCATAGGCCCGATGGGCCGGCACCAGCAGCTTGCGCTTACCGCCGACTTTCATGCCCATCAGGCCGATGTCCCAGCCCTTGATCACCCGACCGGTGCCAATCACGCATTGAAAGGGCTTGCCACGACTGTAGGACGAATCGAACTCCGTACCGTCTTCGAGGGTGCCGCGATATTGGGTGGTAATCAGCGCTCCTTTGACTACGCTTTTGCCGTCGCCCGGTTCCAGGTCGATGATTTGCAGCTCTTCATGCATGGCGTTATTCCTGTGAGATCCAGGCGCGGGGTTTTCGCAGAAATCCGCGCGACAGGCAACTTTTTGCGGCAAAGGGGAACCGCAACGGCCACTTCGGTTCACATGGGTATCGACCCTGCATTTTCAGATAAGGACCTTCTGATGATCGACTCTCGTCCGCTCCACGGTTTCATTCCGCCTTACATTCTCAATCGCATCATCGCCCATGGCTCCGAACAGCAACGTTCAAGCGCCCTGGGCACCCTGACCCACGTCAACAATCTACGCCATAACCCTGGCCCGCCGAGCAATCCACCCGCCGCGGCGAAACTGCCCACGCCTGGCAAAGCCGGCCATCCACAGCGCAGCGTGCACGACACGCAGAACTCCATGGAACTGCCCGGCCAACCGGTGCGCCTGGAAGGCCAGGCGGCCAGCGGCGATCCGGCGGTGGACGAAGCGTATGACGCCCTCGGCGCCACCTATGAATTTTTCTGGAAAGTGCTCGGGCGCGATTCCATCGATAACAAGGGCTTTGCCCTGGTCGGCAGCGTGCATTACGGCCAGGATTATGAGAATGCCTTCTGGAACGGCGCGCAAATGGTGTTCGGTGACGGTGATGGCGAGATCTTCCAGCGATTCACCCGTTCCCTGGACGTGGTGGCCCATGAATTGGCCCACGGTGTCACCGAAAGCGAAGCCGGCCTGATCTATGCCAACCAGTCCGGGGCGTTGAACGAGTCGATCTCCGATGTGTTCGGCGTGTTGGTCAAGCAATTCGTATTAGGCCAGACCGCCGAGCAGGCCGACTGGCTGATCGGCGCCGACCTGCTCACCGACAAGATCAACGGTGGCGGCCTGCGCAGCATGTCCAACCCCGGCACCGCCTACGATGACCCGCTACTGGGCAAGGACCCGCAACCGGGGCATATGCGCGAATTCGTCATCACCCGTGAAGACAACGGCGGTGTGCACATCAACTCCGGCATTCCCAACCGGGCCTTTTATCTGGTGGCAACCGCGCTCGGCGGATTCGCCTGGGAAAAGGCCGGGCGAATCTGGTATGACACCTTGTGCGACAGGCAACTGGCCAACGACGCATCCTTCAGCGCGTTCGCCCGCCTGACCGTCGAGCATGCCCGCCAGCGTTTCGGTGAGCAGGAAGTGCAAGCGGTGCGGGATGGCTGGGCGCAAGTGGGCGTCGACCTGAACGAGGAGAACGGATGAAAACCCTTCCAGACCTTGACGATAAAGCCGTGGTCAAGCTGTCACGCCAGGGTGGCGTAGCGGCCATCCATGCCCTGACCCGCCCCCGGGAAATCGAATTCGCCCAATGCGATATCAACCAGCGCTCGCGCATCTGCTCGGTGCTGGAGGGCTGCCTGCCGCTCACGTCCTCCGCTCCGGGTCGGGGTGACCAGCGCTATTTCCAGATCGAGGTGCGTTATCGGGCGAACGACCAGGACGACGAGATGGTGCTGCAGGTGCCCGAGGACCGGGCGCCTGGCGAACTGGTCCACCTGTGGGACAAGGGCGAAGTGCTCTGAGGGTCTAGCGCGTAGCGGGAACGATCTTGACGATGGCGCCGGACACGGTTTCGATCAGTAGATACTTGTCGTCGATCTGCACCCATTGTTGCTCGTCGGTCGGCTGCTCGAGTTTCTTCTGCTTCCAGTCCTTCATGGCCCGGTCCGCCCGCTGGTAGTCTGCCGGTACCCGGTCATTTTCCACCAGCCGGCGGCCATTGCTCGGCGAATGCTCAAGGGCGTCGCCGGTTTTCTCGACCGCTTGCACAACGGGCCCAAAGGCTCCGAGGCCGGCGACCAGGACCAGACTGGCGATCAGGGTTGGTTTACGCATAAAAAACTCCAGTTATCCAAGGTACTGAATCTGGGACTCCGTCGGCGGCGAATCATTCCGTTTACTGTTGCTTCTGGCGGCCAACATTCCCATGTGGCGAGGGAGCTTGCTCCCGCTGGGTTGCGCAGCGACCCCAATCCAGGCAACGCGATCATTCAGTGATACCGCATTCACCGGGTTTACGACTGCTGCGCCCGAGGCGTCGGACCGGCCCAGCGGGAGCAAGCTCCCTCGCCACGGGTCTGGCATGGCATAGTGGCGAGCCTTGGCCCAACACCCACCGGACGGACCCCACATGAGCACCACCACCTCTTCCCCCGCCCTCAAGGAAATCTTCAATGCCGCGCGCCTTGAACACATCGCGACCGAAATGCACGCGGTGTATCCGGCCTTCGATGCCAAGGCGTTCCTGAACCTGGCCAACGCCGGGTTGGCTGACTTGTCGGTGATGCAGCGCATGGCGCGGGTCAGCGAGTGCCTGCATGAGGTCCTGCCGCTGAGTTACGAAGCCTCGCTGGAGGTACTGCGGGCCCTGGCCCCGCGGGTGAACAGCATGTTCGTCAGCATGTTCCTTCCGCACTATGTAGCCTCTTACGGTCGGCACACCTTCGAGTTGTCGATGGACGCGCTCAAGTATTTCACCCGGTTCGGCTCCGCTGAGTTTGCCGTGCGGCATTTCCTGCGCGATGACCTGACGCGCACCCTCGCAGTCATGCATGACTGGGCGCTGGACAGCAACGAGCACGTCCGCCGTCTTGCCAGCGAAGGCAGCCGGCCGCGCTTGCCTTGGTCGTTTCACCTGGAGCCGATCCAGGCCAACCCGGAACTCGCCGCGGCGATCCTTGATGCCCTCAAGGCCGACGAAAGCCTGTATGTGCGCAAATCCGTGGCCAATCACCTGAACGACGTGACCAAGCAGCATCCCGATTGGGTCCTGGAGCGGATCGAAGGCTGGCCGTTGCACGATCGCCATAGCGCCTGGATTGCCCGACACGCCCTGCGCAGCCTGATCAAGCAAGGCAATCTGCGGGCGCTGGCAGTCATTGGGGCAGGAAGCAAGGCGCAGGTGGAAGTTTGCGAGCTGCAAGTGACCCCTGCGATGATTCATCTTGGCGAGCCCATCACCTTGTCGTTCAAGGTGCGGTCCACGTCCGGACAGAGCCAGCGTCTGGTGATCGATTATGCGATCGACTATGTGAAAGCATCCGGCGGCACGTCAGCCAAAGTGTTCAAGCTCAAGACCTTCGACCTGCCCGCCCTGGCTTCTGCCAACCTCAGCCGTTCCCAGCAGATTCGCGAGCTGACCACCCGCCGGCACTACGCGGGCCGGCATGCGGTCCATCTGCTGATCAATGGCGAACGGCTGGGCGGTACCGCGTTCGAGATCGTTCCCTGAACGATCGCCTCAGGCCATCTCGACGCGTCGCGCCTGACGAATGTTCTTCAGGAAGTGCTCGGCCGGCTGCGGATGCCCCAGCAGGTACCCCTGCAGCGAATCGCAGCCCAACTGGGTGAGGAAGTCCTGTTGCACATCGGTCTCCACGCCTTCGGCAACGATCCGCAGGCCCAAGGCCTGGCCGAGGGCGACGATGGCCGAGACGATAGCCGCGTCGTCACTGTCGTGCTCAAGGTCTCGCACGAAACCGCGATCGATCTTCAACTCGTTGGCCGGCAGGCGCTTGAGGTACATCAGGCTCGAATAACCGGTGCCGAAGTCGTCGATGGAAAGGTCCACGCCCATGTCCGACAACCGTTGCAGTACCGTCATGCTCGCGTCCGCGTCGCTCATGGCGGTGGTCTCGGTGATTTCCAGGGTCAGGCTGTTGGCCGGCAGGTGGTGCGTCTCCAATGCCTTGGCAACGCTCTGCACCAGGCCCGTATGGCAGAACTGCAAGGCCGACAGGTTTACCGCGATACGCCAGTCGGTGTAGCCCAACACGTACCATTCGCGCATCTGCCGGCAGGCTTCGTTCAGCACCCATTCGCCGATCGGGATGATCAGCCCGGTCTTTTCCGCCAGGTCGATGAAGGTGTCGGGCATCAGCAGGCCCTGGGTCGGATGGTTCCAGCGCAGCAGCGCTTCGGCCCCCACCGGACGGCCTTTCGCGGCGTCGAACTTGGGCTGGTAATGCAGGCTGAACTGGCGCTGTTCGACCGCGATGCGCAAATCCTGCAGCAGTTGCAGTTGCTTGCGGGCGTTGCTGTTCATCGAAGCATCGAAAAAGCTGTAGCCGTTCTTGCCGGCGCCCTTGGCGTGGTACATCGCGGCGTCGGCGTTCATCAGCAACTCGTCGGCGCTCTGGCCGTTGCCGGGGTACAGCGCGATGCCGACGCTGGCGGAAATCTGCAAGTCATGGTCGGCAACCCGGAACGTCCGGGCGATCAGCCCGACCTGACGCGCGGCCAGGCGCAAGGCGTCATCCGGCTCGGCCAGTTGCACCAGCAGGACAAACTCATCGCCCCCGATCCGCGCCAGGGTGTCCTGGCTGCGCAGGTCTTCGCGCAGGCGCAGCGCGACGTCCCGCAACAACAGATCGCCCATGTGGTGACCAAAGGCATCGTTGACCGGTTTGAAGCCGTCCAGGTCGATGAACATCAAGGCGAAACAACCGCCCTGCTCTTGCACCCGGTGCATCGCCTGGCCGATACGATCCGCCAGCAGTACGCGGTTGGGCAGGCTGGTCAGGGGATCGTGCAGGGCCAGTTGGGTCAGTTCACGATTGGCCTGGGTCAAGGACCTGGCCAGCTCCGCGGTGCGAGCCTCCAGACGTGCGTCGAGAATCGAAGTCAGCAAGGCAATCGCCAGCACCGCCAAGGTGGTGATCAACACCATGTTATCCAGTCCCTTGCCACTCAAACCATCCAGGGAGCCACAGAAACTGCCTTCGCTGAACTGCGCCGCAGCCATGCCGGTGTAATGCATGCCGACGATGGCAACGCCCATCACCACGGCGGCCCCGGCGCGAGCGAGGCGTACATGAGGAGTATTCTGGCGCAGGTGAAAGGCGATCCATAACGCCGCCGCGCACGCCACCACGGCTATTACCAGTGAGGCGCCGAACAGCGTTGGGTCATAATCGATACCCGGCTGCATCCGCAACGCGGCCATCCCGGTGTAATGCATGGCACTGATGCCAGTGCCCATCACCAGCGCGCCAAACGCCAGCTGCCAGGCGCGCAATTGCGGCTGGCTGACCAGCCAGAGGGCAAAGCCGCTGGAAAGAATGGCGATCAGCAGCGACAACGCCGTGATCGCCGCATCGTAGCCAAGCTCCACCGGCAAGCTGAACGCGAGCATGCCGATGAAATGCATCGACCAGATGCCCACCCCCATCGCCAGGGCACCGCCCGCCATCCAGCAGTGCACGGCCCGACCCTGGGCAGTGGTGATGCGCCCGGTCAGGTCCAGCGCGGTATAGGACGCCAGGATCGCGACAAACAAGGAAATCGAAACAAGGGCGGGAGAATAGCTGCCGATGAGCATGGATTTTTCTCGTGGCCAAAAGGCCGAACTGCTTCCATGCCTGGTTGGAAAGCCGGCGATTGTACACAGTTGGTACGGTGGTGCACGTACCAAACATCAAAAAGCCATCATCGGTGGGATATTTGCGACGAAAGACACGTCGCCATCGCGAGCAAGCCCGCTCCCACAGGGTGTAGCGGCGTATGGAAATCTACCGTTCATACACAAATCCATGTGGAAGCGAGCTTGCTCGCGAAGGCGGTAGTCGCCGCAAATGAAGAACCCGAGCCTGAACGGCTTCGGCTAAGATCTGATTCATACTCCCCGGCATTCCCACGCCACAGTGAGCTCACATGCCCCGCCTCACCCGCACTCACCCACGTCTTTCCTGCGCCACGGTCATTGGCCTGGCGGCGGGCCTGCTGGTTCCTGCGGACTCGATCATCGGCAAGGTCCTGATCGGCTGGAACGTCGGGGTCTGGACCTACCTGGCGCTGATGTTCTGGCTGACGGTGCGAGCCAAGGCACCTGACGTCAAGCGCATCGCCGAAATCGAAGACGAGAACGCCGGGCTGGTCCTGCTGATGGTCTGCATCGCGGCCTTGGCGAGCCTGGCGACCATCACCTTCGAACTGGCCGGCAGCCGTGACCTGCAAACCGCAGGCAAGCTGCTGCATTACGGTTTCACTGCATTGACCGTGATCGGTTCATGGCTGCTGATCGGGGTGATTTTCAGCGTGCACTACGCGCGCCTGTATTACACCTGGCCCGGCAAGGAGCCCGCCCTGCGTTTTGCCGAGGGACTGACCACGCCGAACTACTGGGACTTTTTGTACTTCTCTTTCACCATCGGCGTGGCGGTACAGACTTCGGACGTGGGGGTTGCGACGCGGCAGTTGCGCAAGATCGTGTTGGCGCAGTCGTTGATCGGGTTTTTGTTCAACACAGCGATCCTGGGGTTTTCGATCAATATCGCGGCGGGGTTGTTTGGCTGAATGTGTGGGGCCCCTTCGTGGCCCAGCCGGGAGCAAGCTCCCTCTCCACAGGCGACAATCAGCACGCTGGGGGTAGCCAGAGCCGGAAGCGTGCCCCGCCCAGCGGCGAGGCCTCGACCGTGAGGGTGCCGCCCTGGGCTTGCAGGGCGCGGCGGCTGATCGCCAGGCCGAGACCGAAGCCGCCCGTGGCGCGATCACGGCTGCGGTCCAGCCGGTAGAACGGCTCGAATACCCGGTCACGCTCGCTGTCGGGAATGCCGATGCCATCATCGTCGACCCAGATTTCGCAGCCCTGCTCGCTGACCAGCACCCCGACCTGGATGCGTTTTTCGCAATAGCGCATCGCATTACGCAGCAGGTTCTGCAGGGCCCGGGCGGTGAGGCGTGGGTCGAGCTCGAAACGCTCCAGGGCCCCGTGCAGCAAAACGTCGATCACCACCTCCGGCGCCGCCAGATCTTCATCGAGGCTGCCGAGGATGCTGTCGATGAACTCGTCCAGCGGCACTTCGACCCGCTCCGGCAGACGCTCAGGGTTCTGCAGGCGGCTATAGGACAACAGTTCCAGCACCAACTCATCCAACTCACGAATGTGCGCCACCAACCCTTGCAGACGCTCGCGGCTGGGCGCCGGCAAATCCTCGGACAAGGCCAGTGCCAGGCCGAAATCGAGCCGGGTCAACGGCGTACGCAGTTCATGGGATACGGCATTGAGCAGGTCGCGCTGCTGATTGAGCAGATTCTCGATATCGCCCGCCATGGTATCGAACACATGGGCCAGGCTACCGATGTTCGAGCGCGGCGCGATATGCGTGCGCTCACCCAGGTGGCCCTTGCCGAAACGCTCGGCGGTGCGCTTGAGCCGCTCCAGGTCGCGCCAGTGCGGCCGCAGCCAGAGCAGCAGACAGCCGAGCATCGTCGCGCCGATCAGCACGTTGATGCTCCAGTACAGCCAGCTGACATCCGCCGGATCCGGGGGCACGATCATCTTGACCGCGGTGCGCCCATCCAGTGGCGCGGCCGCCAGGGTTCGCCAACCCCAGTCGCCGATGCGCACCACATTCTCACCGCGCTGCAGGCGCGCCTGCTCGGTGGCGGTAAAGCCTGCATCGTCGGTGGCGGCCAGCTCGATGCGCAGCGGCTCGAACTCCTCGTCCATCTGCGCCGCCAGCGCCGGCCATTGCGCGCTGGGCACGGCGCGAAACTGCTTGACCATCAAGGTCTGCAGGCCACGGGAATAGTCGAGGTTGTAAGTCTGGAAGCGCTCATGGAACAGGCGGATCACCAGTTCCGGCATCAGGTAGATCGCCGCGCTGTAGGAGACAATGGTCACAAGATAGAGGCGAATCAGCAGCTTCCACATCGCTCAGCATTCCCACTCGGAACGGCTGAACAGGTAGCCCTTGCCCCACACAGTCTTGATCTTGCGCGCCTCGCCGGCGTTGTCGTCGAATTTGCGCCGCAATTTGGAAATAGCCACGTCCACCGAGCGATCGGTGCCGTTGAATTCGATGCCGCGCAAGCGCTGCAAAATCTGGTCGCGGCTGAGCACCTCGCCGGAATGCCGGGCCAGCACCACCAGCAGGTTGTACTCGCCGCTGGACAGCTCCACCGGCTGCCCGCGCCACGTGACGGTGCGCTCGGACAGATCGATGCACAGATTGCCCATGACAATACGGTCGTTGACCGTTTGCGGTTCAGTGAGGCTACTGCGCCGCAGCAAGGTGCGTACCCGCGCCAGCAATACCCGCGGCTCACAGGGCTTGGTGACGTAGTCATCGGCGCCCATCTCCAGGCCCAGCACCTGGTCGTGGCTGTCATCCCGAGCGGTGAGCATCAGGATCGGCAGGGTCGCCGAATCGGCGCGCAGCAGACGGCAGACCTGCAAGCCATCCAGGCCCGGCAGCATAAGGTCGAGGATCACCAGGTCCGGCGGATTGGCCCGCGCCCGCTCACGGACGTGATCGCCACGGTTGAGGACGCTGACCTGATAGCCGTTGCGCTCCAGGTAGCTGGAGATCAGTTCGCAAAGGGCGGCGTCGTCTTCGACGAGGAGGATGTTGGGCATGGGTGGTCCAGAAAATACGGTGGCGCCTGGGCGGGCCTCATCGCGAGCAAGCTCGCTCCCACAGGGGTTTCGGTACGCAGC
>NZ_JBHFJB010000029.1:23969-30364 GCF_057334555.1 Pseudomonas sp. AGC41 | reverse complement strand
CCCCCCCCCCCCCCCCCACCAGGGGGATGCAGATGGATCAGAGGCCTTCGCTGATCGGCAATACGTAGTTCTTGAACTCGGTGTCTTCCTTGAAGCCGATCGATTCGTAGGTTTTCTGCGCGACGTCGTTGTTGCTGCTGGTGGAGACGCGCATGCGCACGGCGTTGGTTTCCTTGGCCATTTTTTTTGCGGTGCGGATCAGGTTGTCGGCAACGAGTTGGCGGCGAGCATCTTCGGCGACGTAGATGTCGTTGAGGATCCACACGCGTTTGAGCGACAGCGACGAGAAGCTTGGGTAGAGCTGGCAGAAGCCGAGCAACTTGCTGTCGTCGTCATCCGGCAGGGCCAGGTAGATCACCGACTCCTTGCGGCGCAGGCGTTTTTCCAGGAAAACTCGGGACGAGTCCGGAAAAGGCAGCGAGCCATAGAATTCCCGGTATTTGACGAACAATGGGGTCAGCAGGTCCAGGTGTTCCAGCGTCGCTTGGATAATCCGCATGGTAGGTCTCGTCTGCAAGGGTCGACATAGCGTCCGACAACAACGACGGACTACCGTGCCAGGATGCTGCCTGAAAGCGGATCAAAAACGCAATTGGCCAAACGGATCAGCTTGGGGGCGGCGCCAGTAGGAAGTTACCTTTCATATCGGCAGCGTTTTCCGCCTCTAGAATCTGAACCTGGGCTTCGTCCTTCAGATTGACCCCCGAAAGCTGTCGGCGACAGGCCTCGCGCATGAGGTAGATCAGGCGATGCGCCGCCATGCCGTAGCTCAGGCCTTCAAGGCGGACGTTGGAGATGCAGTTGCGATAGGCATCGTTCAGGCCAATCTTGGGGGCGTAGGTGAAATAAAGTCCCAGGCTGTCGGGGGAGCTGAGGCCGGGGCGTTCGCCGATCAGGATCACCGACATTTTGGCGCCGAGCCGTTCGGCCACTTCATCGGCCACGGCGACGCGGCCTTGCTCTACCAAAACAATTGGCGACACAGACCAGCCTTCAGCAGCGATCTGTTCTTCCAGCCGCACCAGGAACGGCAACGTATGGCGATGCACCGCCAGCGCCGACAGACCGTCAGCCACCACGATAGCCAAATCGACGCCGCCCGGGTGGACCGTCGCGTAGTCCTGCAGGATCTGTACGGAAGCTTCGTCGAGCCGTCGGCCCAGGTCCGGACGCTGGAGATAGCTATTTCGATCAGCCGCCGCGCTGTGGAGTAGCAGGCTTTCGCGGCCGCGCTCCGTGAGTTGTGCGCGGATGCCCTGGTGATCGAAGGCCAGATGCACGGCGTCTCGGGCCTGGGCGTGGGCGAACTGGAAATCCAGTTGCGCCGAGGTCGGCAGGCTGGTGCCGGTGCGGCCCAAGGCAATGCGCGCCGGAGTCAGGTTGCGCAGATTCAGCCAGGGGTTTTGCGAATCGACGGGGTTTTTATCCATGGGCAGTTTCCTTATCCCAAATGCGCCAAGGCGTGACGAAACGCCGGCGGCAGGTTGTCACCGAACCGCACCCGACCATCGGCCTGGGTGAAGATGCCCATGTTCGCCAGCCATTGCTCGAATTCCGGCGCCGGTTTCAGGCCCAGGGTCTGGCGGGCGTAGAGGGCGTCGTGGAACGAGGTGGTCTGGTAGTTGAGCATGATGTCGTCGGAGCCGGGGATGCCCATGATGAAGTTGATCCCGGCCACGCCCAGCAGGGTCAGCAAGGTGTCCATGTCGTCCTGGTCGGCTTCGGCGTGGTTGGTGTAGCAGATGTCACAACCCATCGGCACGCCCAGGAGCTTGCCGCAGAAATGGTCTTCGAGGCCGGCGCGGATGATCTGTTTGCCGTTGTACAGGTATTCCGGGCCGATGAAGCCGACCACCGTGTTCACCAGGAACGGGTTGAAATGGCGCGCCACGGCGTAGGCCCGGGCCTCGCAGGTCTGCTGGTCGACGCCGTGGTGGGCGTTGGCCGACAGCGCGCTGCCCTGGCCGGTTTCGAAATACATCAGATTATTGCCGAGGGTGCCGCGCTTCAGGCTGAGCCCGGCGTCGTAGCCTTCTTTTAACAGGCTCAGGCTGATGCCGAAACTGGCGTTCGCCGCTTCGGTGCCGGCGATGGACTGGAACACCAGATCCAGCGGCACGCCGCGGTTCGCCGCCTCGATGGAGGTGGTGACGTGGGTCAGCACGCAGCCTTGGGTCGGGATGTCGTAGCGCTGGATGATGGCGTCGAGCATTTCCAGCATCGCGCAGATCGAGGCCGTGCTGTCGGTGGCCGGGTTGATGCCGATCATGGCGTCGCCATTGCCGAAGAGCAGGCCGTCGAGGATGCTCGCGGCGATGCCGGCGGGTTCGTCGGTGGGATGGTTCGGTTGCAGGCGGGTGGACAGGCGCCCGCGCAGGCCAAGGGTGCCGCGGAATCGGGTGACCACGCGAATCTTCTGCGCCACCAGCACCAGGTCTTGCACGCGCATGATCTTCGAGACAGCGGCGACCATTTCCGGTGTGAGCCCGGGGGCCAGCGCCCGCAGGCTGTGTTCGTCGGCGGCGTCGCTTAGCAGCCAGTCGCGAAAGCCGCCAACCGTGAGGTGGCAGACGGCGGCGAAGGCTTGTTTGTCATGGGTGTCGACGATCAGCCGGGTGACCTCGTCGGCCTCGTAGGGAATCAGCATTTCCTGCAGGAAATGGCTGAGTGGCAAGTCGGCCAAGGCCATTTGCGCGGCCACCCGCTCGCCATCATTGAGCGCGGCGATCTCGGCCAGGAAGTCCCCGGAACGCGCCGGGCTGGCCTTGGCCATCAGGTCTTTGAGGCTGTCGAAGCGGTAGGTCCGGGCGCCGACCGTGTGTGCAAAGCTGGCCATACAGGTTCTCCGTGACGGCGCCGCTGGGCGGCGCCGTGGTTTTCGGCACGTTACGGCTTAGTGCAGGGCTTCTTCGGCTTTTTGAATGGCCGCGAATTCCTCTTCGGGCGTGCCTGCGACCAAGTGATGCCGACTGTAGAAGGCAAAGTAAGCAATTAACACTCCATAGATGATCGCGGCGCCGATCACTACCCTAGGATCGACCAGGAAGCCCGCCACCACGGCGATGCACGCCAATACAAGCGCCACGCCCGAGGTGAAGATGCCGCCCGGCGTGCGGTACGGCCGGTCCATTTTGGGGCGGCGGATGCGCAGGGTGATGTGCGCGGCCATCATCAGCACGTAGGAGATGGTCGCGCCGAACACCGCCACCAGAATCAGCAGGTCGCCCTGGCCGGTCAGGGACAGGCCGAAACCGATGATGCCGGGAATCACCAGTGCCAACACCGGTGCCTTGCTTTTATTGGTTTCCGAGAGTTTGCGCGGCAGGTAGCCGGCGCGGGACAAGGCGAAGATCTGCCGCGAGTAGGCGTAGATGATCGAGAAGAAACTGGCGATCAAGCCGGCCAGGCCGACGAGGTTGACGAAGCTGCCCATCCAGGTCGAGCCGCCATAGGCCTTGGCCAGGGCTTCGACCAACGGGTTGCCGGACGCCATCAGCGCATTGGAGCCTGCGCCGCCCGGGCCGATCACCAGGATCAGCAGGGCGAACGCCACCAGCACCAGCATGGCGCCAATCAAGCCGCGCGGCAGGTCGCGCTTGGGGTTCTTGGTTTCTTCGGCCGCCAGCGGCACGCCTTCGACGGCGAGAAAAAACCAGATCGCATAAGGGATCGCCGCCCAGACGCCGACGTAGCCGAAGGGCAGGAACGGGCTGGCGCCTTTAGCCTCGGTGACCGGAATATCGAGCAGGTTGGCGACGTTGAAGTGCGGCACCATCGCCACCAGGAAAACCCCCAGCGCCAGGGCGGCGACGGCGGTGATGATGAACATCAGCTTGAGGGCTTCGCCGACCCCGAATATGTGGATGGCGATGAAGATGATGTAGAACGCCAGGTAGATCATCCAGCCGCCAATCCCGAACAGCGATTGGCAATAAGCACCGATGAACACGGCAATCGCCGCCGGGGCGATGGCGTATTCGATGAGAATCGCCGTGCCGGTGAGAAATCCGCCCCAGGGACCGAATGCGCTGCGGGCAAAGCCGTAGCCGCCGCCCGCGGTGGGGATCATCGAGGACAGCTCGGCGAGGGAAAAACACATGCACAGGTACATCGCGGCCATCAGCAGCGTGGCGAGGAACATGCCGCCCCAGCCGCCCTGGGCCAGGCCGAAGTTCCAGCCGGCATAGTCACCGGAGATGACGTACGCCACCCCCAGCCCCACGAGCAGGACCCAGCCTGCCGCGCCTTTCTTCAGCTCGCGTTGTTGGAAGTATTCGGAGCCGACTTTTTCAAAGTCGACCGAGGACGCTGCCGGTTGCGGGTTTGCATGATCGCTTGGCATAAGGGTTTACCTGTTTTTATTGTTTTTTGGCCCAGTGAAAGCGGCTTGCTCATGAGGCGGTGATTCGGTTGTAGCTGTGCTGGATGTACCGCCGCCTTCGCGAGCAGGCTGGCTCCCACAGTGGAACTGTTTCAACCCTGAAAGCCAGAGTCATCCACAGATCCCTGTGGGAGCGAGCCTGCTCGCGAAAGCAATCCAGAGGGCGAAGCAGGAAAGCCTGCCTCGCCCCCTCTGGCTTAGAAGAACCCCAACGGATTGATGTCGTAGCTCACCAGCAGATTCTTGGTCTGCTGGTAATGGTCGAGCATCATCTTGTGCGTCTCACGCCCGACGCCGGACTTCTTGTAGCCACCGAACGCGGCATGCGCCGGGTACAGGTGGTAGCAGTTGGTCCAGACGCGTCCGGCCTTGATCGCCCGGCCCATGCGGTAGGCGCGGTTGATGTCGCGGGTCCAGAGGCCGGCGCCGAGGCCGAACTCGGTGTCGTTGGCGATCGCCAGGGCTTCGGCTTCGTCCTTGAAGGTGGTGATGCTCACCACCGGGCCGAAGATTTCTTCCTGGAACACGCGCATCTTGTTGGTGCCCTTGAGCAGGGTCGGCTGGATGTAATAACCGCTGGCCAGGTTGCCTTCGAGTTTTTCCACCTTGCCGCCGGTCAGCAGCTCGGCGCCTTCGCCCCTGGCGATTTCCAGATAGGACAGGATCTTGTCGAATTGTTGCTCGGACGCCTGGGCGCCGACCATGGTGTCGGTGTCCAGCGGGTCGCCGCGCTTGATCTGCTGGATCTTCTTCATCACCACTTGCATGAATTCGTCGTAGATCGACTCTTGCACCAGCGCCCGGGATGGGCAGGTGCAGACTTCACCCTGATTGAAGAACGCCAGCACCAGCCCTTCGGCAGCCTTTTCGATGAAGCTCGGCTCGGCCTGCATGATGTCTTCGAAGAAGATGTTCGGCGACTTGCCGCCCAGTTCCACGGTGGACGGGATGATGTTTTCAGCGGCGCATTTCATGATGTGCGAGCCGACCGGTGTCGAGCCGGTGAAGGCAATCTTGGCGATGCGCTTGCTGGTGGCGAGGGCTTCGCCGGCTTCCTTGCCGAAGCCTTGCACTACGTTCAGCACGCCCGGCGGCAGCAGGTCGCCGATCAGCTCCATCAGCACGCAAATGCCCAGCGGGGTCTGTTCGGCGGGCTTGAGCACCACGCAGTTGCCGGCGGCCAGGGCTGGCGCGAGTTTCCAGGCGGCCATCAGCAGCGGGAAGTTCCATGGGATGATCTGCCCGACCACGCCCAGCGGTTCATGGATGTGATAGGCCACGGTGTTGCCGTCGATCTCGGCGGCGGCGCCTTCCTGGGCCCGCAGGCAACCGGCGAAGTAGCGGAAGTGGTCGGCGGCCAGGGGGATGTCGGCGTTGAGGGTTTCACGCACGGCCTTGCCGTTGTCCCAGGATTCGGTGATCGCCAGGGTTTCGAGGTTCTGTTCGATGCGGTCGGCGATTTTCAGCAGGATCAGCGAACGCGCCTGGACCGACGTGGCGCCCCAGGCATCAGCGGCCGCGTGGGCAGCGTCGAGGGCTTTGTCGATGTCTTCGGCGGTGGAACGCGGAAATTCTGCAATGGGCTGGCCATTGACCGGGGAAGTGTTGGTGAAGTACTGACCTTTGACAGGCGCGACGAACTCGCCGCCGATGTAGTTGCCGTATTTGGCCTTGAACGAAACGATAGCGCCTTCAGTACCGGGGTGAGCGTAACGCATGATGAGTTCTCCTTGGCTTTTGTACTTATTGGGGAGCCGCGCAAAAAACGCGCCGGTAACTAAGCCTAGAGCAAAGGTTGGGCCATTGCCTTGCAAGCCTCGGAAATCAAGACTTCAGGAGGAGTCGGTCGGACAAACGGATGGGCTGTGTCACGGTTGCGATACGGTGGGTGTGACAGTTTGTGCCATCGACGAGACAGTCTGTGACTGGCAGGTCGCGCCAGCATTGCAAAGGTCGGTGGGCTGGGGGATGCTGGCGTCGAAGCCAAGTCTATGGACGGACCGCTTTTCGTGGC
>NZ_JBHFJB010000029.1:21844-23949 GCF_057334555.1 Pseudomonas sp. AGC41 | reverse complement strand
GTCCCCCCCAAAGCCAACTCGGTCAGCCTGATGCACCGCGTGCTCAGGTTTTGGGGCTGCTGCGCAGCCCAGCGGGAGCAAGCTCCCTCGCCACGGGTAAGGTGTCGGCAGGTCTAAAGGGTCCTTCGGGAGAACAATAAGAAATGCACAGTAACCATTTGAGTCGCCATGCCCGGCAAGTCCTCACGGTGACCCAGGGCAAGGCCCATTTGCAGGGGCCTGGCAGTGACCCATCGATTGCTCGCTCCTGGCTGCGCTGCCTTGAGGATTATCACCTCGACCCGGAGCAGAACCTGGCGCCGACCGTGCTTGAGCATGGCCGGTTGCTGGAAAGCCGCGAACGCTTGCAGCAGGTTCTGCATATCGCCGGTACCGAGATGACCAGCCTGCACCAGCAACTGTCCGGCGCCGGCCATGCGGTGCTGCTGACCGACGCCCGGGGCGTGATCCTCAACTGCGTCACCGCCCCCAGCGAACGGAAGATTTTCGAACGGGCCGGCCTCTGGCTCGGCGCCGACTGGAGCGAAGCCTGCGAAGGCACCAACGGCATCGGTACCTGCCTGGTGGAACGCCAGGCCCTGACCATCCACCAGGAAGAACATTTTCGCGGCCGCCACACTGGCCTGACCTGTTCGGCGAGCCCGGTGTTCGACCCTCATGGCGAGCTGCTGGCGGTGCTCGACGTGTCATCGGCGCGGCCGGACGTATCGCGCCAGAGCCAGTTCCACACCATGGCCTTGGTCAATCTCTCGGCGAAGATGATCGAGAGCTGTTATTTCCTCCGTTGCTTCGACAATCAATGGCTGCTGCGCTTTCATCTGCAGGCGGAGTCCGTCGGGCTGTTCAGCGAAGGGCTGATGGCGTTCGACGGCGAAGGTCGGATCTGTGCGGTCAACCAGAGCGCACTGAACCTGCTCGGGCACCTTCGCGGCGGCTTGCTCGGTCAGCGGGTCGAGGACTTCTTCGACTGTTCGCTGGACGAGTTGCTGGGCCGGGCCAGCGCCCAGGCCAGCGCCAGTTGGCCGCTGCGCACCCGTGACGGTAGGCACTTGTTCGCGGTCCTGCGTGGGCAAGCTCGTAGCGTGCCGGCTGCGGTCGCGCCTGCGCTCAAGGCTGTCGAGCCCGCTCGTCTGCCGGGCATTTGTCTGGGGGACGTGGCATTGCAGGAACATTTTCGCAAGGCTTTGCGCGTGTTCGAGCGCGATGTGCCGCTGCTGATCCAGGGCGAAACCGGGTCCGGCAAGGAAGCGTTTGCCAAGGCCGTGCACTACGCCAGCCAGCGCGCCGGGAAAAATTTCATCGCGCTTAACTGCGCCGCGATTCCGGAGAGCCTGATCGAGAGCGAACTGTTCGGTTATCGCGGCGGCAGCTTCACCGGCGCGCGCAAGGAAGGCATGCGCGGCAAGTTGCAACAGGCCGACGGCGGCACGCTGTTTCTCGATGAGATCGGTGATATGCCCCTGGCCTTGCAGACCCGTTTGCTACGAGTGCTGGAAGATCGCCAAGTGGTGCCCATCGGTGGCGAGCCCGAGACGGTGAACGTGCGCATCATCAGTGCGACTCACCGGCAGTTGCTCGACCGCGTTGCCGACGGCAGTTTTCGCGAGGATTTGTTTTACCGCCTCAACGGCCTGGAAATCCCGCTACCGGCATTGCGCGAACGCAGCGACAGGTCGCAGTTGCTGGATTTCCTGCTGGCCGAGGAGTGCGGCGCCGAGACGGTGTTGATCGACGAACCGGCGCGTCAGGCGCTGCTGGCGTTCGATTGGCCGGGCAACGTGCGGCAGTTGCGCAATGTGCTGCGGACTCTTGCGGCGTTGTGCGACGGCGGGCGGATTGGGCTGGAGGATCTGCCGGCGATGATACGCCAGCGCCCTGTTGCGGTGGTCGAAACCCCGACCGAGCATCTGCTGGAAGATGCCGAGCGCCTGGCGTTGCTCGATGCGCTGGAGCGTCAGCGTTGGCACATGACCCACACCGCCGAACAGCTGGGGATCAGCCGCAATACCCTTTACCGCAAGCTGCGCAAACACGCTATCGCCCGCTGAGCTACGGACTGATTTTGTGGGGGGAGCTTGCTCCCGCTCGGCTGCGCAGCAGTCGCC
>NZ_JBHFJB010000029.1:19276-21782 GCF_057334555.1 Pseudomonas sp. AGC41 | reverse complement strand
CCCCCCCCCCCCACAAAAACCTGTGCTCCAGCAGGAATCTGCGGTGTTCTGGCGCGGATAAGTTCGAAACACAAGGTGCGATTTCCCCCTCCCTACGCTAACCTGCGGCCATGTTTACGAGGTCGACTATGCACATCCATATTCTCGGTATTTGCGGCACTTTCATGGGTTCGATGGCGGTCCTGGCCAAGGAGCTGGGCCATCATGTGACCGGTTCCGACGCCAACGTCTACCCGCCGATGAGCACGCAGCTGGAGGCCCAGGGCATCGAGCTGACCCAAGGCTATGACCCGGCGCAACTGGACCCGGCGCCGGACCTGGTGGTCATTGGTAATGCCATGTCCCGTGGCAACCCGGCGGTGGAATACGTGCTCAATAAAGGCTTGCCGTACGTGTCGGGGCCGCAGTGGCTGGCCGATCATGTGTTGCAGGGCCGTTGGGTCCTGGCCGTCGCCGGCACTCACGGCAAGACCACCACCAGCAGCATGCTCGCCTGGGTGCTGGAACATGCGGGCATGAGCCCGGGGTTTCTGATCGGTGGGGTACCACAGAACTTTTCAGTGTCGGCGCGCCTCGGTGGCACGCCGTTCTTCGTGATCGAGGCCGATGAATACGACAGCGCGTTCTTCGACAAGCGCTCGAAATTCGTCCACTACCGCCCGCGCACGGCGATCCTCAACAATCTTGAGTTCGATCACGCAGACATCTTCCCGGATCTGCCGGCCATTGAGCGCCAATTCCACCATCTGGTGCGGACCATCCCGAGCGAAGGCCTGGTCATCCATCCGACCACCGAGCCGGCCCTGCAGCGGGTCATTGAAATGGGCTGCTGGACCCCGGTGCAAACCACCGGCGCGGGCGGTCAGTGGCAGGTCAAGCTGCTCAAGGATGACGGTTCGGCGTTCGAAGTCATGTTCGAAGGCCAGTCCCAAGGCGTGGTCGAATGGGACATGACCGGCCAGCACAACGTCGCCAACGCCTTGGCGACGCTGGCGGCGGCCCGGCACGTCGGGGTGGTGCCGTCGATGGGCATCGCCGCGTTGAGCGCGTTCAAGAGCGTGAAACGGCGGATGGAGAAAGTCGCCGAGGTCAACAGCATCATCATCTATGACGACTTCGCCCACCATCCGACCGCTATTGCCACCACCCTCGATGGTCTGCGCAAGCGCATCGGTGATGCCCCGCTGATTGCGATCATCGAGCCGCGCTCCAATTCCATGAAGCTCGGCGCTCACCGCGACGGCCTGCCGGAAAGCGTGGTCGATGCCGACCAGGTGATCTGGTACGCGCCGGCCAACCTCGGCTGGGACCTCGGCGCCACGGCAGCGCTGTGCACGGTGTCGTCGATTGTCAGCGATTCCCTGGAGGGCATCATCGAGCGCGTGAAGAGCCAGGCCCAGCCCGGCACCCACGTGGTGATCATGAGCAACGGCGGCTTCGGCGGCCTGCACGGCAAACTCGCCGAGGCCCTCAAATGAGCAATGGCCCCGAACGCATCACGCTGGCGATGACCGGTGCTTCCGGCGCCCAGTACGGCTTGCGCCTGCTCGACTGCCTGGTGCGTGAGGATCGCGAGGTGCATTTCCTCATCTCCAAGGCCGCGCAGTTGGTGATGGCCACCGAGACCGACGTGACGTTGCCCCCCAAGACGCAGATGATGCAGGCCTTTCTCACCGAGTACACCGGTGCGGCGGCAGGGCAGATTCGTGTGTATGGCAAGGAAGACTGGATGGCGCCGGTGGCTTCGGGCTCCGGCGCGCCGGCGGCGATGGTCGTGGTGCCGTGTTCCACCGGTACGCTGTCGGCGATCGCCACCGGGGCCTGCAACAACCTGATCGAGCGGGCGGCGGACGTCACGCTCAAGGAGCGCCGCCAGTTGATCCTGGTGCCGCGAGAAGCGCCGTATTCGAGCATTCACCTGGAGCACATGCTCAAGCTGTCGAACATGGGTGTGACCATCCTGCCGGCCTCGCCGGGTTTCTACCACCAGCCGCAGACCATCGACGACCTGATCGATTTCGTGGTCGCGCGAATCCTCAATTTGCTGAACCTCCCACAAGACATGTTGCCACGTTGGGGCGAGCATCATCTGGGCGGTGATGAATAAGCTGCTGGCGGTGTTGCTGGTTTTGCAACTGACCGGCTGCGCCACCGCCCGCACTCTCGACGCCGCCAAGCCGGGAGCGCCGGTGGTCTATGCGGGGACGCGGCTGGACATGTATGCCCTCAACGGTGGCTGCTGCGCCAAGGACCGTTTTGGCGCCGAGGCGCCGAATTATCCGGGCCTCGATCTGCCGGGGAGTGCGCTGCTGGATACGTTGTTGTTGCCGTTGTCGTTGCTGACGGTGATTGGCGTGGGGTTTCAGGCGACCGGCGGGATGTAATAGACGCCACGATGAGTGCCTGGCTTTGGATCGGTGGTGCGCCCTTCGCGAGCAGGCTCGCTCCCACAGGGCCTCGTTGAATGCGATCCTTGTGGGAGCGAGCCTGCTCGCGAAGGCGCCCG
>NZ_JBHFJB010000029.1:14361-19233 GCF_057334555.1 Pseudomonas sp. AGC41 | reverse complement strand
CGCCCGGCCAGGCACCACATGATCATTTGCCCAGCTTGCGCAACTCATCCGACTCCACCACCCGCGCTCCGTCCTGCTCTTCCAGCGCAAGCCGCCACATGGCCCGGGCCAGTTGGCAGGCTTCGATGCCGTGGTATTTGCCGGGGATCAGCTTGGATAACGGGCCGGCCAGTTGCTCGGCCAGGCGTGGTTCAACCCGGTCGCCCAACAGCAACGAAGGTCGGCAGATGGTCAGTTGCGGCCAGTCCTGCGCGCGGAGCGCAGCTTCCATTTCGCCCTTGACCCGGTTGTAGAACATCGACGATTTCGGGTCGGCTCCGAGGGCACTGATCACCACCAGGTGCCGTGTGCCCAATTCTCGCGCACGCTTGGCGAAGGCGACCACGAGGTCCAGGTCTACTGCTCGAAAGGCCTGTTCGGAGCCGGCTTTCTTGATGGTCGTGCCGAGGCAGCAGAAGGCGATGTCGACCTGGCCGCCAAGCCGTGGTAGCAGTTCGGCCGGTTCCCCAACCGGGTTCTCCAGATGCGGATGCTCGGCCAATGGCCGGCGGGAAGGCGCCAGTACCCGAGTGATGGTCGGCTCGTTCAGCAGCCGGTCCAGTAGATGTTCCCCGGTCAATCCGGTCGCGCCGGCGAGCAAAACATGCTGAGGCGTCAAGTACATAGTGTTTCCCCCTTGATACGGTTCAGCTTAGTTGCTCTTTTTGGCCTCGTCGTTCAACGCAGCACTTTGCAATGCTTTTCGCGCCTGTTGCTTGCGCAACAACTGCCAGTGAGAAAGCACGGTCCGGGGCGCCCACATCTGTGGTTCGGACGCTTCGAAATTGTCCGCGTGTTCCCGTTCGGCGACGATGCCCTTGGCCCGCTTGAAAGCTTGTTCCAGATCATCGGTCTGGTTCAGCGCCTGGGCGAACAAGGCATCACCGAAGTAGGTAAAGTTGGCCTCCTCGGAGCAACCGAAAGACACTCGGTCGGCGCGCGAGGCGGTTATGACCAAGGTACGTTCGTCCTTGAGCGCGGGGATGAAACCGCCGGAATAACAGGCCGAGATCACAACGATCTTGTCGCGATTCTTCAGCGGCGCCAGCACCGCGGCCAACTCGTCGGCGGGCAGGTCGGCGAGTTCCATGCGCGGCTGGTCGAGTACCAGTTCATGTTCGCTGCTGCCGTGGCTGGTCAGGTAGATGAACACCAGGTCTTCCGGGCCGCTGCGCTCGGCCAGCGTGGCGGCGGCACGGCGCAGGCTTTCGCGAGTGGCCATGGGCCGGTCGCCGAGGTGATCGCGATGGTTCACCAGGCGAACCTGGCCGAACGCGCCAAAACGGCTGGCGAGCATGTTGGCGACATAGTCGGATTCACGCAGGAATACGCTTTGCTTGCCATCGCCGCCCAGGGTCAGGCTGTACAGCTCCACCGCCGGCGTCGAGGCCGGGATGCTGGCGAGGGCCTCGTCCAGCAGGCGACCCTGGGCCAGCAGGCCGAGTTCGAACACGTCGGGCAACAGCCTGCCGTCAGCGTCGCGTATTCGTTGGCCGTTGGCCCAGGTGCCGCTTTGCACGGTACCGTCGGTCAATGCCAGCGTGCCGCGCCCGTGGTAGCTATCGCCTTCGAACTGGCCAATATAGAAGCTGCCGTCGGGCAGGTTCAGACGACCTTCCCCGGTGAAGCGCCAGTCATTGAAATGACCGCGATAGTGGCTGCCATCGGCGCCGATCAACTCGCCCTTGCCGGTCAGCGCACCGTCCTTGAACTGGCCGATCCAGACATCGCCATCGGCATTTTCGTAGCGACCGCGGCCGTTGAGCTGGTTGTTCCTGAAACCGCCGACATAGACGTCGCCCTCGGCGCTGTTGTAGGTGCCCTTGCCTTGAAGCTGGCCGTCGACGAAGTGGCCGGTGAACTGGTTGCCGCTGGCGTCGAAGCGCTGGCCTTCGCCGTTGGGCTTGCCGTTGACGAACGGGCCTTGGTACTGGCTGCCGTCGTCGAGTTCCAGGCGGCCGAGACCGGAGTAGCGGTCGGCCTTGAACTCGCCCCGGTAGGTCATGCCGTTTTCCTTGAGCGTGCCTTCGCCGTCCCGCCGGCCCAGTTTGAAACCGCCGGTGTAGCTGCTGGTCGGTGTGGTCAGGCTGCCCTGGCCGTGGAACAGGCCATGCTGGAACTGGCCGCGATAGACCTCGCCGTTGCTGCCATGCCATTCCCCGGTGCCGTGCCATTGGCCCTGGTCGAACTGCCCGGCATACCAGCTGCCGTTGGGATAGTCGATGCGTCCCTGGCCCTGCAGCAGCCCGTCCACCAGGTCGCCACGATAGCGCCCGCCATCGGGCAGGCGTGCGTCGGGGGGCAGCGGCGATTCGCCATTGCCGCAGGCGGTGAGAAGGAGGGCCAGGGTCAGGGGTACAAGTGCGCGCATAACGGGATCCAGGTAATCAGGCGACGAGTATGCCGCAGCTATGCGCGTTGAAGCGATGCGAAACTGCATGAGCGGTTTCGCGACTGCTAGGGTCTACACGAAGCAGAGTGACAGCGGCTCGGCGATGTAGGCCGGTTTTTCCGAACCTTCGATTTCCAGGGTGGCAGTGGCCTTGAGCAGCCATTGGCCAGGTTTTTTCTCGGTAACGTCTACCAGCTCGACCTTGAGCCGGACCTTGGAATCGACTTTCACCGGCTGGATGAAGCGCACGCTGTCCAGCCCGTAGTTGATCACCATCTTCACCCCCTCAGGAAGGAGCAGGATGTCTTCCATCAGCTTGGGCATCAGCGACAGCGACAGGAACCCGTGGGCGATCGTACTGCCGAACGGGGTCTGCGCGGCCTTGACCGGATCGACGTGGATGAACTGGAAGTCGCCGGTGGCTTCGGCGAACAGGTTGATACGCTCCTGGTCGATGGTCAGCCAGTCGGAGTATCCAAGTTCCTTGCCGACATAATCCTTGAGCTCTGCAACGGGAACGTAGGGCATTGAGACTCTCCTGGGGTCATCTGTTGTATTTTTCTGCAACGGGGATCTGTGTCCCCGCAAACCACTGTAGATCAACATGACCGGCGGGGCAGGTCATCGACCATGCTTTTTACGAATGCCGACCCATAGCGCGGGCGTGTTTATAATGCGCGCGCATGCTTGAACACGTGTCACAGGGGAGAGAACGGATGTTGCTACGGGGCCTGACCTGGCTGGTGCTGTTCCAATTGCTGGGCACCGCCATCAATCATTTGTTCCTGCCGATCCTGCCGGGGCCAATCATTGGGCTACTGCTGTTGCTGGTCTACCTGATCGCCCGCGGCGAAGTCAGCGAGCCGTTGAATCTTGCCGCCGGCAGCCTGCTGCGTTATCTGCCGTTGCTGCTGGTGCCGCCGGCGGTGGGCGTGATGGTCTATGCCCGGGCGATCGCTGCCGATTTCTGGGCCATCGTTGGCGCGCTGGTGTTGTCGCTGGTGCTCTCCGTGGCGCTGACGGGCGTGCTGATGCAACGTTTGGCCCGGCGTCATATTGTCGAGCCGGAGGACGTACGATGATGTTCGATTGGCAGGGTGCCTGGACGTCGGTGATCCACCATCCGCTGTTCGGCATCGGCATTACCCTGGGCGCCTACCAGCTGGTATTGGCGGCATACGAAAAGACCCGCTGGGTATTCCTCCAGCCAGTACTGATGTCAATGGTGCTGTTGATCGTCGTGCTGGTCGGCTGCGGCATCAGCTACGCGGAATACCGCAAAAGCACCGAGATCCTCAGCATTCTGCTGGGCCCCGCGACCGTGGCGCTGGCGGTGCCGTTGTACCTGAACCTGCGGCGAATCCGCCAATTGTTCTGGCCGATTTTTACTACGCTGGTGATAGGAGGGGTGTTTGCCACCAGCTCTGCGGTGGCGCTGGGCTGGGCTTTTGGCGCCGAGCACATGATCCTGATGACCATGGCACCGAAGTCGGTGACTTCGCCAATCGCCATGCTGGTGGCCGAGCAGATTGGCGGCGTGGCGGCGATGGCGGCGGTGTTCGTGCTGATCACCGGGGTACTCGGCGCGATCCTCGGCCCGAGCATTTTGACCCGGCTCGGTGTCCACAGCCCTGAAGCTCGAGGGATCGCCTTGGGGCTGACCGCCCATGCGGTGGGTACATCGGTGGCATTGCAGGAAAGCGAGGAGTCGGGTGCCTTCGCGGCGCTGGCGATGAGTCTGATGGGCGTGGCCACGGCGGTGCTGCTGCCGTTGGTGGTGTCGATGACGGTTTAAGGAACAGGTTATGAGCTTGCCGCTTTTCCCATTGAACACCGTGCTGTTTCCCGGTTGCACTCTCGATTTGCAGATTTTCGAGGCGCGTTACCTCGACATGATCGGACGCTGCATGAAAAAAGGCGAAGGCTTCGGGGTGGTCTGCATTCTTGATGGCGAGGAGGTCGGCATCGCGCCCGACGGCTATGCCCGGGTGGGCTGCGAGGCGCTGATTACTGATTTTTCCCAGCAGGATAACGGCCTGCTGGGCATTCGCGTGCAGGGCGGGCGGCGCTTCATCGTGCATGCCAGCAGTGTCCAGCCGGATCAACTGACCGTGGCTGAAATCGAGTGGCTGGAAGACGAGCCGGAGCAACCGTTGCAGGACGAGGACGCCGATCTGGTGGCGTTGCTCAAGGCCCTGGCCGAACACCCGATGGTCGAAGCGCTGAACATGGGCACCGAGGCCACCGGCCAGCAATCACTGGCCAATCAGCTGGCTTACCTGCTGCCGTTCAACGAACTGGACAAGATCGACCTGCTGCAGCTCGATGACCCGCAGCAGCGCCTGGATGCGATCCAGGCCTTGCTGGATGAGTTGCAGGGTGAGCTGTTTGCCTAAGATGCTGATACCGTCAGATCAATGCGGACCTTTGTGGGGGGGGGG
>NZ_JBHFJB010000029.1:0-14260 GCF_057334555.1 Pseudomonas sp. AGC41 | reverse complement strand
CGCTCCCACAGGAGGGCGGCGTTTGAGCTTTAGTAGGCATACCGCAACATCGCATGCGGCAGGTGCCGCAGGGCGAAGAAGCTGAACGCCGCCGCCAGCGCCGGCAGGACCAGCCACCAGACTTTCGGCGACATCGCACGCAGCGGTTCCTGGCGCTGGCTCAGCCACAGGACAGCGGCGCAGACGGTGGCGGCGAGCATGGCCCCGGCGACAATGTCGCTCGGCCAGTGGGCGCCGAGGTACACCCGCGACAAGGCAATCGCCAGCGCCGGTAACGAGCCGAGCAGCAACCAGGTCAGGCGCAGGCGCGGTGGTTGGCCGCGACCGGCCAGTATCGCCAGGCTCAGGAACAGGGCGAAAGCGCCGGAAGCGTGGCCGCTGGGCATGCTGTAGCTGGTCAAGGGTTCGCTGAGGATCTCAGGGCGCACGCGGGCGAAAAACAGTTTCAAGCCAGTGTTGGCCAGGGCCGTAAGCAGCATCGTGCCGCCGGCAAAGATTGCCTGCCGCCACTGTCGTGCCAACAGCAGCAACACGGTTACCAGGCTGCAGACGATCAACATGTAGCGGAATTCACCGATCAGCGTGAATGTCACGGCAATCTCGTCCAGCGTCGCGCTGCGATGCTCCTGCACCAGGGCCATCAGGCCCTGGTCGAAGGCCGTCAGGTAACGGAAGCCGACAAACAGGCCGATCAGGATTGCCAGACCGACAGTTGCTATGATCGCTGAGGCATGGCGATGACGACGCAGGCTGCTGTTGACACTCAGCCCGAGCATCACGGCGATGCTGCCGATGACGACGCCGGCCTGCGGCCAGAAACCTTCGGGCAACGGCAGGCGGAACGCCGCGCCGGTGGCCCAGCCCGGCAGCAGGTAGGCTACGGTCCAGCCTGCCGCGGCCAGCACGCTGACGGCGGCGAAGCGCGGGAACGGCATGTCACACATTCCGGCTACCATTGGCAGCATCGGCCTCAACGGCCCGATAAACCGACCCACCAGCAGGCTGGCGATGCCGTAGCGCTGGAAGTAGCTCTCGGCCGCGCTCATCCATTCCGGATGTTGCCGCAACCCCGGCAGTTGCCGGATGTTCTGGTGGAAATGCCGGCCAAGGAAATAGGACACCAGGTCCCCCAGCAGCCCCCCCAAAAGGCCCAGCAGCAACGTCTCGCCCAGGGACAAGGCGCCGCTGCCGGCCAGTACCGCGATCGCAAATAGCAAAACAGTGCCCGGCACGATCAACCCGGCGATGGCCAGGCATTCAATACAAGCAACGACAAACACCGCCGCCGCCAGCCATTGCGGATTGACGGTCAGCCAGCCGGTAATGCTATCGAGCCAAGGGCCCATAAGGACAACTCCATTTATTGTTCAAACCGCATGTTTTTACTGTGGGAGCGAGCCAGCTCGCTTCCACAAGGTAATTCCGGGTGTAGCCAAAATCCGCGCCCAGTGAAAATCTAATGTGGGAGCGAGCCTGCTCGCGAAAGCGGCGTATCAGTCAACATCAATGGCGCAGGACTGTCCTCTTCGCGAGCAGGCCCGCTCCCACAGGGAAATTGTCGTTTCAAGTAAGTAAAAAATAATCCCGCCCCTCGACCTGCCCCCGTCGCAGCGGGTTGCGGGTGCACCATGGCGCGTAGGCGGCGTCGACGAAGCGGTAAAGCAGGTGTTCATCTCGTCCCAGCGGGATGCCCAGGCGAGTGGTCTGGATCACATTGACCGTTGGCACCTCTACATCCTCTACCAGCAACCGCTCAGGGTCGAAGCGTCTGGCGTCCCAGTCCGGCACTTTCAGCCCCAGCGCCTTGCACAGCAAGGTCTGTCCGGCACAAAGTTTCTGCGGCGTGCGTGGTCGGCCTTGGGCATCTGGGTTGTTCAGCAGCATCTGCGCCAGGCTTGCCGGGCCGCTGATGGAATCCACCCAGGGGTACGCCGACTTGATCAACACGGCGTTACCCGGGCCTTGGGCGCTGAAATTCAGCGAATCGCCGCCCCGCGCGTAGTACATATAGATGTGGCCGCCATCCAGAAACAATGCCTTACGTTTTTCCGTGTAGCCCAACGAGGAGTGGCTGCCCTTTTCGGCGAAGTAATACGCTTCGGTCTCGATGATCCTCGCGCTCAGCCACAGGTCGCCAACCTTGTGGCGAATCACCTTGCCCAGCAGATCCTTGGCAAGTTCCTGGGCGTCGCGGTCAAAAAAAGCGTGTGGCAAAGCAGTGGGCATTGAAGGCGAATCGGTCATGGTCATGGACGGAGCAGGGCCAAAAGTAGCGCGATGATAACAATGGAAAGCTTAATTACCGCTGAACATTCACGGAAACACTAGCGATTCATGCCAGTTTTGCTTCTCCGCCGGTCACCGCTGTCAGTCCATGCTGTTAGTCGCGGGTTACGACAGCTATAATCTGCCGCTTTCCTCTTTGCCAAGACCACACAGACCATGACTGAGTCCGTTCTTGACTACATGACCCGCCTGGGTCGCGCCGCCCGCGAAGCGTCGCGCATCATCGGTCGTGCCAGCACCGCGCAGAAAAACCGCGCCCTGCAGGCCGCCGCCAATGCGCTGGACGCTGCGCGCGCCGAGCTGTCCGCCGCCAACGAGCTGGACCTGGCCGCCGGCCGGGCCAATGGGCTTGAGCCGGCCATGCTCGAGCGCCTGGCGCTGACCCCGGCACGCATCGACGGCATGATCGTCGGTCTGCGTCAGGTGGCGGCTCTGCCGGACCCGGTCGGGGCGATCCGCGACATGAGCTATCGGCCATCGGGTATCCAGGTCGGCAAGATGCGCGTGCCCCTGGGTGTGGTCGGGATCATCTACGAGTCGCGGCCGAACGTGACCATCGACGCCGCGAGCCTGTGCCTGAAGTCGGGTAACGCGACCATCCTGCGCGGCGGTTCCGAGGCGATCCATTCGAACCGTGCGATTGCCGCCTGCATCCAGCGCGGGCTGGCCGAAGCCAACCTGCCAGCGGCGGTCGTGCAAGTGGTGGAAACCACCGATCGCGCCGCGGTCGGCGCGTTGATCACCATGCCCGAGTTCGTCGACGTCATCGTCCCGCGTGGCGGCAAGGGCCTGATCGAACGGGTCAGCCGCGACGCCCGCGTACCGGTGATCAAGCACCTGGACGGCATCTGCCATGTCTACGTCAGCGCCCACGCCGAATTGCCCAAGGCCCAGCGCATCGCCTTCAATGCCAAGACCTACCGTTATGGCATCTGCGGCGCAATGGAGACCCTGCTGGTGGACCAGGCCGTTGCCGGGGATTTCCTGCCATCGATGGCGGCCCAGTTCCGCGAAAAAGGCGTCGAGCTGCGTGGTTGCGAACGCACCCGGGCGATCATCGAGGCCGCCGTCGCTACCGAGGAAGACTGGGACACCGAATACCTCGCGCCGATCCTGTCGATCCGCGTGGTGGACGGGCTGGACCAGGCCATCGAGCACATCAATCGCCACGGCTCCCACCACACCGATTCCATCGTCAGCGAGCACCAGGGCGAAACCCGGCGCTTCGTGGCTGAAGTGGATTCGGCGTCGGTGATGATCAACACCCCGACCTGTTTTGCCGACGGCTTCGAATACGGATTGGGTGCCGAGATCGGCATTTCTACTGATAAGCTGCACGCCCGTGGCCCGGTGGGCCTGGAAGGCCTGACCTGCGAGAAGTACATCGTGGTCGGCGACGGCCAGTTGCGCGGACAGGAGCCAGCCTGACTTGGGCGACCTCGACCCACTGGCCTCCATGACTACGCCCGCTGTGACGGCGACCGCGCCAAAGCGCATCGGTATCCTGGGCGGTACATTCGACCCGGTGCACATCGGCCATTTGCGCGGTGCGCTGGAAGTCGCCGACGCCCTGGCCCTTGATGAATTGCGCCTGACGCCCAGCGCCCGGCCACCTCATCGGGATACGCCGCAGGTGTCGGCGCAGGATCGCCTGGCGATGGTCGAGTGCGCGGTGGCCGGTGTGGCGCCGTTGGTGGTGGACGCCCGCGAACTGCAGCGGGACAAACCGTCCTACACCATTGATACCCTGGAGCTGATGCGCGCCGAGCTGGCCGCTGATGCCCAGGTTTTCCTGCTTCTGGGCTGGGACGCATTTTGCGGCCTGCCCACTTGGCACCGCTGGGAAGAGTTGCTCCAGCATTGCCACATCCTGGTGCTGCAACGCCCGGATGCCGACAGCGAACCGCCGGATGCCTTGCGCAACCTGCTGGCGGCGCGCTCGGTGAGCGACCCGCTGGCCCTCAAGGGGCCGAGCGGACAGATTGCATTCGTCTGGCAGACGCCGCTCGCGGTATCCGCCACCCAGATCCGTCAACTGCTGGCCAGCGGTAAGTCGGTACGTTTCCTGGTGCCCGACGCGGTCCTGGCCTACATCGATGCGCACGGTCTGTACCGTGCGTCGAACTGAACAAGGCGTGCTCCGCCGACACGAATCAACGTGTACCGAAGCGCCCGAACATACGAGCAAAACGAGTTTTATATGACTGACAAAGACCTGAACAAAGTAAAGCGCAAGGGCACTTTCAAGAGCGCCCCGCTGCCGGTAGAAGCGCCAACCGGCGTGGCGCTGGTCGGCGAAGAACTGGTCAAGGTGGCCGTGGCGGCCCTGGAAGACGTCAAGGCCCAGGACATCCAGGTGATCGACGTTCGCGAAAAGCAGAGCATCACCGACTACATGATCATCGCCACCGGTACTTCGAACCGCCAGATCGGCGCAATGCTCGACAAGGTCCGCGAAGCGGTGAAGGCCCAGGGCGTCAAGCCGTTGGGCGAAGAAGGCAAGGGCGACAGCGACTGGGTCCTGCTGGACATGGACGACGTCATCGTGCACATGATGACCGCCTCGGCGCGCCAGTTCTATGACCTGGAGCGCCTGTGGGCCGGTGCCGAGCAGAGCCGTTCGGCCAGCGCCGCGCACCACAGCCCGGAAAACACCCATGAGCACTTCACCAAGCTCAACAAAGACCAGCAATAAGGGATCGCTGTGCGACTGCGCCTGATCGCCGTCGGTTCTCGCATGCCCAAGTGGGTGGAAGAAGGCTGGCATGAATATGCCAAGCGTCTTCCGTCCGAGCTGGCCCTGGAACTGGTGGAAATTCCGCTCAATACCCGCGGCAAGAACGCCGACGTGGCGCGCTTTATCCGCCAGGAAGGTGAAGCCATGCTGGCCAAGGTCGGGCCGAACGAGCGCATCGTCACACTCGAAGTTCATGGCAAGCCCTGGAGTACCGAGCAACTGGCGGTGGAGCTCGATCGCTGGCGGCTGGATTCGCGCCCGGTCAATTTCATGGTCGGCGGTCCGGAAGGGCTGGCGCCGGAAGTCTGCGCCCGGGCCGATCAACGCTGGTCGTTGTCGCCCCTGACGTTGCCGCACCCGCTGGTGCGGATCCTGATCGGTGAACAGTTGTATCGTGCCTGGACAGTCCTGTCCGGGCACCCTTATCACAAGTAATCCTGCCCCCATGCCTCAGCCGATCCGCATCAAGGACCACGAAAAAGACGCCCGCCTGGTGCGGGGCCGCGTCGTGTTCGGCGCCATTACGGTGGTCGCGCTGATCGGCGTGCTGATTGCGCGGCTGTATTTCCTCCAGGTGATCCAGTACGAGTACCACTCGACCCTGTCGGAAAGTAACCGCGTGCATGTGCAGCCGATTCCGCCGACCCGCGGGCTGATTTTCGACCGCAATGGCGTGGTGGTGGCCGATAACCGGCCGAGCTTTAGCCTGAGCATGACCCGCGAACGGTCCGGTGACTGGCAGAAAGTCCTCGACGTGATCGTCGAAGTGCTGCAATTGACCCCCGAGGACCGGGCGATCTTCGAGAAGCGCATGCGCCAGGGCCGGCGCCCCTTCGAGCCGGTGCCGATCATGTTCGAGCTGACCGAAGAACAGATCGCCCTGATCGCGGTTAACCAGTTCCGCCTGCCGGGCGTCGAGGTGGTGGCGCAGCTGGTGCGGCATTATCCCCAAGGGCCGCACTTCGCCCACTCGGTCGGCTACATGGGGCGGATCAACGAAAAAGAGCTCAAGACTCTCGATCCGGTCAACTACAGCGGCACTCACCATATCGGCAAGACCGGCATTGAGCGCTTCTACGAGGCCGAGCTGCACGGTCAGGTCGGCTACGAGGAGGTCGAGACCAACGCTCGCGGCCGCGTACTGCGGGTGCTCAAGCGTACCGACCCGATTCCTGGCAAAGACATCGTCCTGAGCCTCGACATCAAGTTGCAGGAAGCCGCCGAAGCGGCGCTGGGTGGGCGACGCGGCGCGGTGGTTGCGCTGGATCCGAACACCGGCGAAGTCCTGGCGATGGTCAGCCAGCCGAGTTTCGACCCGAACCTGTTCGTCACCGGCATCAGCTTCAAAGCCTACGCCGAGCTGCGCGATTCCATCGACCGGCCGTTGTTCAACCGCGTGCTGCGCGGCCTGTATCCGCCGGGTTCGACCATCAAGCCGGCCGTGGCGATTGCCGGGCTGGATGCCGGCGTGGTGACCGCGTCGAGCCGGGTCTATGACCCGGGTTATTACCAATTGCCCAACTACGACCACAAGTACCGTAACTGGAACCGCACCGGTGACGGCTACGTGGACCTGGAAGCGGCGATCATGCGGTCCAACGACACCTACTTCTATGACTTGGCCCACAAGCTGGGGATCGATCGGTTGTCGTCCTACATGAACAAGTTCGGCCTCGGCCAGAAAGTCTCCCTGGACATGTTCGAAGAGTCCCCGGGCCTGATGCCGTCCCGGGAATGGAAGCGGGCGACCCGCCGCCAGGCCTGGTTCCCCGGCGAAACGCTGATCCTGGGGATCGGCCAGGGCTACATGCAGGCCACGCCGCTGCAACTGGCCCAGGCCACGGCGCTGGTGGCGAGCAAGGGCAAGTGGTACCGCCCGCACCTGGCGAAGACCATCGAAGGCCAGAAACCGGTGGACCCGGACCCGATGCCGGACATCATCCTGCGCAACCCGTCGGACTGGCAGAAGGTCAACGTCGGCATGCAACAGGTCATGCACGGCGCCCGGGGCACAGCGCGCAAGGCGGCCATCGGCGCGCAATATCGCATTGCCGGCAAGAGCGGTACCGCCCAGGTGGTAGCGATCAAGCAGGGCGAGAAGTACGACCGCTCCAAGGTCCAGGAACGCCACCGCGACCACGCCTTGTTCGTCGGTTTCGCGCCGGCCGAGAGCCCGAAGATCGTCGTGTCGGTGATGGTCGAGAACGGTGAGTCCGGTTCCGGCGTCGCCGCGCCGGTGGTGCGCCAGATCATGGACGCCTGGCTGCTGGATGAGCACGGCCAGCTCAAGCCCGAATTCGCAAGCCCCATCAGCGCGGAGGCTACGGCCCGTGAAGAATAATTTCGACCGCATCCTCTCCAGCGAAGATGTGATGCGCCGTCGCGCCACCTTGCTGCAGCGCATGCACATCGACGGTCCGTTGCTGATCCTTTTGCTGACGCTGGCCGCCGGCAGCCTGTTCGTGCTGTATTCGGCCAGTGGCAAGAGCTGGGACCTGCTGGCCAAGCAGGCCACCTCGTTCGGCATCGGCCTGGTGTCGATGATCGTCATCGCCCAGCTCGAACCGCGGTTCATGGCGCGCTGGGTACCGCTGGCCTACGTGGTCGGCGTGGGTTTGCTGGTGGTGGTCGACATCATGGGCCACAACGCCATGGGCGCCACCCGCTGGATCAACATTCCCGGGGTGATCCGCTTCCAGCCTTCGGAGTTTCTCAAGATCATCATGCCGGCGACCATTGCCTGGTACCTGTCCAAGCGGTCCTTGCCGCCGCAGCTCAAGCATGTGTGTATCAGTCTGTTGCTGATCGGTATTCCATTCATCCTCATCGTCCGCCAGCCGGATCTTGGCACCTCGCTGCTGATCCTCGCCGGCGGTGCGTTCGTGCTGTTCATGGGCGGGTTGCGCTGGCGCTGGATCCTCAGCGTGATCGCCGCCGCCGTGCCGGTGTCGGTGGCCATGTGGTATTTCGTGATGCACGACTACCAGAAGCAGCGAGTACTGACCTTCCTCGACCCGGAAAGCGATCCGCTGGGCACCGGCTGGAACATCATCCAGTCCAAGGCCGCCATCGGTTCCGGCGGCGTATTTGGCAAGGGCTGGCTGATGGGCACACAGTCGCACCTGGACTTTCTGCCGGAAAGCCACACCGACTTCATCATTGCGGTGATGGGCGAGGAGTTCGGCCTGGTGGGCATTTGCGTGCTGTTGCTGATCTATCTGCTGTTGATCGGGCGCGGGCTGGTGATAACCGCCCAGGCCCAGACGCTGTTCGGCAAATTGCTGGCGGGCAGCCTGACCATGACGTTTTTTGTTTATGTTTTCGTCAACATCGGTATGGTCAGTGGCCTGCTGCCGGTGGTGGGGGTGCCGTTGCCATTCATTAGCTACGGAGGAACTTCGCTGGTGACGCTACTGTCAGCGTTTGGGGTTTTGATGTCGATCCATACGCATCGCAAGTGGATCGCGCAGGTTTGAATAAGGTGAAGAGTTCAATGCAAGCAATGCGTGGCTGGTCGACGCGATATGCGCCGTGGGTCGGCCTGGTCGGCTTCCTGGGCTGTGCGCCGCAGGCCCTGGCCGGCGAGTACGAAGGCTCGCCGCAGGTGGCCGAATTCGTCGGCGAGATGACCCGCGACTACGGTTTTGCCGGCGAACAGCTGATGGGGGTGTTCCGCGAGGCCGAGCGCAAGCAGTCGATCCTCGACGCGATCTCCCGGCCCGCCGAGCGGGTCAAGCAGTGGAGCGAGTATCGGCCGATGTTCATCACCGAGGCGCGTATCGCCCGGGGCGTGGACTTCTGGCGCCAGCACGAAGCTGCCTTGACGCGCGCCGAGCAGGAATATGGCGTACCGGCCCAGATCATCGTATCGATCATCGGCGTCGAGACCTTCTTCGGCCGCAACACCGGGAATTTTCGAGTGATCGACGCCTTGTCGACCCTGGGCTTCGATTACCCGCCACGCGCCGAGTTCTTCCGCAAGGAACTACGCGAATTCCTCCTGCTGGCCCGCGAAGAGCAAGTCGATCCACTGACGCTCAAGGGCTCCTACGCCGGGGCCATGGGCTTGCCACAATTTATGCCCAGCAGTTTCCGGGCCTATGCGGTGGACTTCGACGGCGACGGCCACATCAATATCTGGACCAACCCGACCGATGCCATCGGCAGTGTTGCGAGTTATTTCAAGCGGCATGGCTGGGAGGCTGGCGAACCGGTGGTCAGCCTTGCGGACGTGCGTGGCGACCAGGTGGACCAAGGCCTGACCACGGGCATCGAGCCGACAAAAACGGTCGGGGAGTTGCGAGCGCTGGGCTGGTCGAGTCATGATGCGCTGCGTGACGACATGCCGGTCACCGCGATGCGCCTGGAAGGCGAACAAGGCCCCGAATACTGGATGGGCCTGAAGAATTTCTACGCGATTACGCGTTATAACCGCAGCGTGATGTACGCCATGGCCGTATATCAACTGTCTGAAGAGCTGGTCAAAGCACGGGGCGTCAAATAATGCGGGCATTGCCTACCTATCACCCCCTGAAAGCCAGGCCCCTCAAGCTGGTGGCATTGGCGGCGCTGTCTTTGCTGGTCGTGAGCTGTTCGACCAGCCGCGCACCAGCCCAGAAGAGTCCCGCCGTCGTGCGGACTACTCCGGGCCTGGACATCAACCGGGCCCACAAGGATGGCGCGCCGTGGTGGGATGTCGATGTCTCGCGGATTCCCGATGCGACGCCGACCCTGCACACCGGCCCCTACAAGGCCAACCCGTACACGGTGCTGGGCAAGACCTATTTCCCGATAGCCGAATCCAAGCGCTACGTCGCCTCGGGCACGGCGTCCTGGTATGGCACCAAGTTCCACGGCCAGAACACCGCCAATGGCGAGGTCTACGACCTGTATGGCATGAGCGCCGCGCACAAGACCCTGCCGTTGCCCAGTTATGTGCGAGTGACCAACCTGGACAACAACAAGACGGTGATCCTGCGGGTCAACGACCGTGGGCCGTTCTATTCCGACCGCATCATCGACTTGTCGTACGCGGCGGCGAAAAAGCTCGGTTACGCTGAAACCGGCACCGCCCGGGTCAAGGTCGAAGGCATCGATCCGCAGGAATGGTGGGCCCAGCGTGGCCGTCCGGCGCCTTTGATGCTCAACGAACCGAAAGTGGCGCAAAATGCCGCGCCGACCCTGACGGCTTCCACCGGCACGGTCGAGCAATGGACCCCGCCGCCGCAGCAACACGCCGCGGCCGTGGTGCCGGTGCAGATCGACGCAAAAAAAAACGCTTCTGCAACAGCGTCTGGCCAGTATCTGCAAGTGGGCGCGTTCGCCAACCCGGACGCTGCAGAACTGTTGAGGTCGAAGCTGAGCTCGATGGTCAGCGCGCCGGTGTTCATCAGCTCGATCGTGCGCAACCAGCAGACCCTGCATCGGGTGCGCCTGGGGCCGATCGGGTCTCCGGGTGAGGTCCAGCAGGTGCAGAATAGCGTGCGCCTGGCCAATCTCGGTTCGCCGAGCCTGGTCACGTCCGAATGATTGATTGAGGCCCGCTCGTGGTTTGGGCGGGTCAGGTTGTTGGCTCCACCAATAATAAAAGCCCGGCAAGGGTTGTGAGTGAGCAACTTAAATACGCGGCAGCTCCTTGTAGAATTGCCAGTTTAGTTTTTGCCTTCGGGCAGTCCCATTAGCGATTTCGAGAGACGGATGAACATCACCACCTTTGCCAAACGCCTTTGCCTGTTAGTCCCGCTGCTTCTCTCTCCGGCCGCGTTCGCGGTCGAGATGATGCCTTCGCCTCCGCAACTGGCGGCCAAAGCCTACGTTCTTATGGATGCCAGCAGCGGCAATGTGCTGGTAGAGAACAATGGTGACCAGCGCCTGCCTCCGGCCAGCCTGACCAAACTGATGACCGCGTACATCGCCACGCTGGAGATCCGTCGCGGCCAGATCGGTGAGAACGATCCGGTGACCGTCAGCGAAAACGCCTGGCGCACCGGCGGTTCGCGGATGTTCATCAAGGTCGGTTCGCAAGTAACCGTCAGCGACCTGCTGCACGGCATCATCATCCAGTCCGGCAACGACGCCAGTGTCGCCCTGGCCGAGCACATTGCCGGCAGCGAAGACGCGTTCGCCGACATGATGAACAAGACGGTCGCCGACCTGGGCATGACCAACAGCCACTTCATGAACCCGACCGGCCTGCCGAACCCCGAGCATTATTCCTCGGCTCACGACATGGCGATCCTGGCCCGGGCAATCATCCACGAAGACCCGGCGCACTACGCCATCTATTCCCAGAAGGAATTCTTCTGGAACGGCATCAAGCAACCTAACCGCAACCTGCTGCTGTGGCGCGACAAGACGGTCGATGGCCTGAAGACCGGCCACACCGAGGAGGCTGGCTACTGCATGGTGTCTTCGGCGGTTCGTGACGGCATGCGCCTGATCGCCGTGGTGTTCGGCACCAACAGCGAAGTGGCCCGCGCCGCCGAGACCCAGAAGTTGCTGACCTACGGTTTCCGCTTCTTCGAAACCCAGACCTTCTACCAGAAGGGCACCGAACTGGCCCAGGCCCAGGTCTGGAAAGGCTCGACCAACCAGGTCAAGGCCGGCCTGGCCCAAGACCTGACGATGACCTTGCCTAAAGGCCAGCTCAAGAAGCTTGCCGCCAGCATGACCATGAACCCTCAGCTGACCGCGCCTATCGCCAAGGGTGACGTGATCGGCAAGGTCGAAGTCAAACTGGACGACAAGGTGGTGCACAGCGCCGACCTGATCGCGTTGGACGCGGTCGAGGAAGGTGGTATTTTCCGCCGCATGTGGGATAGCATCCGTCTATTCTTCTACGGCTTGTTCAACTGATTTCGAGTGTTGACCTGCATGGCCCCGTTCCTTTCCGGTGCGGGGCCATGTTCGTTATCACGGCTTGCGAGGCCGTTACGCCATGACAGACTCTGAAGTAAAGGCGCCAAAGATCGAATTTCCCTGCGCGGATTATCCGATCAAGGTAATCGGCGACACCGGTGTGGGCTTCAAGGACAAGATCATCGCGATCCTTGAAAAACACGCCACCGTTGACCACAAAACCCTGGCCGAGCGCCAGAGTACCAACGGCAAATACACGACCATCCAGTTGCACATCATTGCCACCGGCCAGGAACAGCTCTACGACATCAACAGCGAGCTGCGAGCGACCGGTTTCGTGCACATGGTGTTGTGATGCCGGGCACGCTGGGCTTTCGCGAGCTGGGCAGCATGGCTTACGAGCCGGTCTGGCATGCCATGCAGCGCTTCACGAACGAACGTGGCAGCAGCGCCGACGACGAAGTCTGGTTGGTGGAACACCCTCCGGTGTTCACCCAGGGCCAGGCGGGCAAGGCCGAGCACTTGCTGCTGCCGGGCGATATCCCGGTGGTGAAGGTCGACCGGGGCGGGCAGGTGACTTACCATGGCCCCGGCCAACTGGTTGCCTACCTGTTGCTGGATGTGCGCAAGCTGGGGTTCGGTGTGCGCGAGCTGGTCACCCGCATGGAGACGTGCCTGATCGAGCTGCTCGCCAGCTACGGCGTGGCCGCGGCGGCCAAGCCGGATGCACCGGGCGTCTACGTCGACGGGGCGAAGATCGCCTCCCTCGGCTTACGCATCCGCCATGGCTGTTCGTTCCATGGCCTGGCGTTGAACGTGGACATGAATCTTGAGCCGTTTCGACGGATTAATCCCTGTGGCTATGCAGGGCTGGCAATGACCCAGCTGCGCGATCACGCAGGATCGATTGAATTTGCCGAGGTAAGTGCCCGGCTGCGCGCGCAGCTCGTCAAACACCTCGACTATGCTGAGCAGACGACCCTCACGGGCGGAATCGACTGATATGACTACTGATGCAGTGCAAACCATGATCCCGACGCTGGACGTCACCGAACGTCCGGCCCCGCGTGCCAAGGTAGAGGCCGGCGTCAAGCTGCGCGGCGCCGAGAAGGTTGCACGCATTCCGGTCAAGATCATCCCGACCACCGAACTGCCGAAGAAACCCGACTGGATCCGCGTGCGCATCCCGGTTTCCCCGGAAGTCGACCGGATCAAGGCCCTGCTGCGCAAGCACAAGCTGCACAGCGTCTGCGAAGAGGCCTCCTGCCCGAACCTGGGCGAGTGCTTCTCCGGCGGCACCGCGACGTTCATGATCATGGGTGACATCTGTACCCGTCGCTGCCCGTTCTGCGACGTCGGCCACGGCCGCCCGAAGCCATTGGACACCAACGAGCCGGAGAGCCTGGCCATCGCCATCGCCGACCTGAAGCTCAAATACGTGGTCATCACCTCGGTGGACCGTGACGACCTGCGTGACGGCGGTGCCCAGCACTTTGCCGACTGCATCCGCGAGATCCGCAAGCTGTCGCCGAACGTGCAGCTGGAAACCCTGGTGCCCGATTACCGTGGGCGCATGGACATCGCCCTGGAAATCACCGCCGCCGAGCCGCCGGATGTGTTCAACCACAACCTGGAAACCGTGCCACGCCTGTACAAGGCTGCGCGTCCTGGTTCGGACTACCAGTGGTCGCTGACCCTGCTGCAGCGTTTCAAACAGATGATGCCGCATATCCCGACCAAGTCTGGCTTGATGCTGGGTCTGGGTGAGACTGATGAAGAAGTCATCGAGGTCATGAAGCGCATGCGTGAGCATGACATCGACATGCTGACCTTGGGCCAATATCTGCAGCCTTCCCGTAGCCATCTGCCGGTGCAGCGTTTTGTGCATCCGGATACCTTTGCCTGGTTTGCTGAGGAAGGGTACAAGATGGGCTTCAAGAACGTGGCTTCGGGGCCGTTGGTGCGGTCTTCGTATCATGCGGATGAGCAGGCTAAATTGGTCAAGGCTGAGCTTTTGGGTTCCTGAGTTTTTTGGTGGTATATCCGTTTTTGCGTAATGGCGACTGACGGTTCCGCTCTTACAGCGGGTCACTTTTATAAAGCGCAAAAGTAACCAAAACGCTTTTGCCCCACCACTCGGTGCCTCGCTAGGGCTCGGCATGCCTGAACGAAGGCATCGCTCCGTGGGCCGCCGCGAAGGGCCATCCATGGCCCAGCGCGGCTAACCCGGCATCCATGCCGGGTTGCCCACTGCGCAATACCTTCGTTCAGCCAGCGTGGTTAACGGGGCGCTCCAGATCAAAAGCAAAAGCCAAGCGAGGCGGCCTTTGGGGTCGACCTGGTTTTTGATGGATCGCGTTTCTCCGGTGGGAGCGAGCC
>NZ_JBHFJB010000028.1:150181-173815 GCF_057334555.1 Pseudomonas sp. AGC41 | reverse complement strand
ATGCTGCTGACCACCAAATACGTGGACGGTTTGCCGCTCCACCGCTTTGAAAAAGTACTGGGCCGCCATGGCATCGATATTCCACGTCAGACCCTGGCTCGCTGGGTTATCCAATGCGGTGAGCATTTTCAGCCGTTGCTGAATTTAATGCGCGACAGCCTCTTGGCCAGTCGGGTCATCCACTGCGATGAAACGCGCGTGCAGGTGTTGAAAGAGCCTGACCGGGAGCCAAGCAGTCAGTCCTGGATGTGGGTGCAAACCGGCGGCCCGCCAGACAAACCAGTGATCCTTTTTGACTACTCCACCAGCCGCTCGCAGGAGGTTCCAACGCGCCTGCTCGATGGCTACTGCGGCTATCTCATGACCGATGATTACGCCGGTTACAACGCGCTTGGCACGCAGGACGGAGTCGAGCGTTTAGGGTGCTGGGCTCATGCACGCCGTAAGTTTGTCGAAGCGCAAAAAGTGCAACCCAAAGGCAAGACAGGCCGGGCGGATATAGCGCTGAAGCTGATCAGCAAGCTATACGGCATCGAGATCGCCTTCAAAGAGAGCAGCGATGAGGGGCGGAAAAATGGACGTCAGGATTTAAGTCTCAAGGTGATGAGTGAGCTAAAGGCCTGGATGGAAAAAACGCTCCCATACATGACCACGCAGAATGCACTGGGCAAGGCTGTGACCTATCTGGCAAACAACTGGAGCAAACTGGAACGGTACGTCGAGCAAGGCTACCTGCCCATCGACAACAATACCGCCGAGCGCGCGATCCGGCCTTTCGTCATCGGAAGGAAGAACTGGTTGTTCAGCGATACGCCCAAAGGCGCGACGGCCAGTGCTCAACTTTACAGCCTGGTCGAGACCGCCAAAGCCAACGGCCAAGAGCCTTATGCGTGGCTGCGCCACGCACTGGAGCGCCTACCACAGGCATCCTCGGTCGAAGATTACGAAGCTCTGTTGCCGTGGAACTGCAAGCCCGGATCCCACAGCTAAACGCACCGCCCACTTTTGACTAGGTGGGGTTTATGGAGCGCTTACGATGAAACGCCGCTATAAATGCTCATGCAGAGGACCAAGAAGACCCATCGTTCCTACATCTGGGATTACGCCACCAGCCCGTTTTGCGCAGCCTCGGCTGTAGGTTAGGACTTCAGCCTCAGCCGGGCCGGCGAGCATGCGCGTAACTTCCTGGGCGACTGGAAAGGCAAGCTGGTCTGCGACGACTACGGCGGCTAGCAAGGCCAGCTTCGAACTCGGCGTGACGGAGATCGGCTGCATGGCCCATGCGCAGCGCAAGTTCTTCGAACTGCATGCGACTCACAAGAGCACGCTGGCTGGGCAAGCCTTGCGTTGCATGCAGGCGCTGTACGAGATCGAGGGGAAATCAAGGATCTGGAACCGGACATACGCCGCCGAATACGGCAAGAAAAGGCGGTACCGGTGATGGATGCGTTGAATGCCTGGATGGCTGCCTATCGCGATATCGTGCATAACGGTTCGGCCATTGGCAAAACCATGGATTACGGCTTGAAACGATGGACGGAGAGTAAAATTGACTAGCCATAGTGGCCTGGCGCTGTCCCGTCGGGAGGCTCTGGGTGTCGTCATCTGCCTGGCATTTACTGCTGGACTGAAGTCGACAAATACTTCCTCTGCACTCGCCGAATCAAACATGAAACTGTTGCAGATGGAGCGTGGGGACAAAACCGTTGTAAGTTTTCCATTAAAAAAATATGGCAATCCACTCTCGGCAACCCATCACTGACTGCTACGGCCTGAGTGACCGGGGAGGTCGCGTTGTCACTACAGCCAAACTGGTTGCGCTTCGCGCAACGCGCCATGCCCGGTGCACCTAAAAAGCCAGACACTGGGGGCCTGGCAACGATGGTTTTTTCGGGCAAGATTTTAGAAAGCCTTGCTCACACCAACCATAAGCCGTGCGGAGCATGACTCCTTATCACCGATATTTGAAAAACACTCCGTTTCGGAGAGATTTGTGTCGATATAGCTTGCAGACCAATCCAAACCTACCCAGTTTTTGGTCAATTTAACCTCCCACTCATGGTACGAATTCCTAAATTTACCATCAGAAGAGAAGAATGTTGGGTCCTTGTAATCAGCGACACCGAAGCGAAGATCTAAGCCGATATCATAAGGTAACGATTTGGTGCCATAGCCTACGTAGTTATATATGAATGCTTGGTCACCATAATAGTCATCTGAATAATATGTACCAACCTTGAATCCATAGGCCGTCAGAACGCCGTATATTTCCCTTGCGTTGAGAATAGAACTCTTGGGGTAGGTGTACTGAATATAACCAAGGTCAATATTGACTTCATCGCTTATTTTCCAGTTGTACCCAGCAATAAGATCATTTTCCGTCCGAGAACCTAGACCATTGATATCAACATTGGAAGCCCAAACCCCAATATACAATCCACTCGAATGGGCAAGAATGCCAGAAGCCTGTATAGAGGGCTTTCGCTGAGTATATGAAATGCCCCTCATAGAATATTCGGAAAACACGCCAACATTGGTGATTAGTTCAAACTCGTCCGTTAAAGGAATTGCCGACACGGAATGTGCAACACACGTGATAACTCCAGCAACAGCAAACACAGTCGCTTTTTTCATACCTAGCCTCATAATTATTTTTATGGCAGAATGAATCACAATTCACACTATAATATCTTTAAAGATATTACTACGCAGCAAGTCAGCTTAGGCTCCCTACAAGAGCCCACCACGCACCCCAACATTGAAACTTCGAAAAATATCCCTTACATGCATATACCTCCTATAAAATTTATAATTATTATTCAAATGCATTTTTATCATCTCTAATTCCAGCGCCAGCCAGTAGACAAAGGAAAAAAGCCACGCTCATGAACGTTGAAGCGCTAAGAATTTAATTCCGATGTCACCAATGACCTGTTTAAGACGGGGCGCTTCGCCTTGAATGCGCGGCGCCCTGCCTGATCCCTCCATTTAACTCCTACCGACGCTGCTTTAATGCGAAGTTAGTAAGTAACTATGGACTGACCCTTACGCCGGTTTAATATTGCACTTGACACCGTATTGCTCCATCAGCGGAAAAACCCGTTGAACAACTGCTGCAAGATCTTCGACATAGTCGGGCACCACAAGCATGATGCCATCGAGGTCGCCTTCCAAGACCGTCGTAGCTAGGCGCCGAGCCAAGGTCTCATAAGAGCCCACCAGCTCTCCTGGCATCGTACAGCTCCGTTTTTCCCCACCAGTCAGCGCCTGTGAGGACACGCTGAGCTTTTCAAAGCTCTGATTCTGCCGATTACCCTCCGCAACGTCTTCTAGCGCGACCAGGTCAACGCCTGCGTTGAAATAGTCCATACGTGCCTGTGCTTCTTCGTCGGTGTTACCGGCAATGACGGTTACGCACCCGTAAGTCTTTAGGTTCGGCTTGCCGTATTCACGTGCGGTCCGCTTGCCACGCAGGGCAGTCTCAATCGAGTCTGGGTCGTCGCTGGCAACTATGAAAGCGATGTCGCAGTTTTCCGCAGCAAACCTAAAGCCCCGCTGCGACGCTCCAGCGTTCACAAGTTCCGGGATACGCGTCGGCTTGGGTTCCATATGTGCTTTCTCGGTCTGAAAGAACTCCCCCCGATGATCGGTGAGCTCTTCGGTCCATAGCTTCTTTGCCAACTGGAGCCACTCATCGCCAAAATCGTACCTGCGATCATGGTCTAGGGTGTCGTTCCACAGCCCGAGATGGGAAAGATCTAGGCGGCTGTCCCCGGTGACCACATTCAATCCAACCCGGCCTGGTCCGATCTGATCGAGAGTTGCGACCATCTTGGCGATCACGGCAGGATGATTGAAAGTCATATTAATGGTACTAAAAACCTTGATGCGGCTCGTGGCTTCTAGCAATGCTGCCGAGCAAGTCAAGGATTCCAACACATGCATCCAGTGCCGAGATGGCCCTTTACGTCCGCGCCAGATGGCGGCGCTGAGGGCGAAATCCAGCCCAAGGGCCTCGGCTTTTTGAACGATTTCCCGAACCCGTGTGTACTCTCCGGTTTCAATCGCTGGCGAGTTTACCGAAGTAATCCAGCCATGCTTTCCAGTCGGGAGAAATATCCCGGTAGCTACGGTCTTGGTCATTTCGAAAGAATCCTCCAAACAAATACTAAGGCAGCCGGATCGGCGGGGCACTTCCGATGCTGGGTAAGATGATTAAACAGGGCAAGCAATCTCCGCGCAGGTCTCAAAGCGCCGATCGTCCTCAGGCCAGCTTCCCCGGAGCAAGCAAATTAAAGTCATAGACGAGCGCGCCGGTGGCCAACCAGTTAGAGAACCGTATCTTCGCCGCGTGGATTGCGTCACGGGTTGTTAACTCTTTGAGGTGGGAGCATAGGCAATGGCATCTACCTCTAACAACATCTCTGGTATCATCAAGGCTGCAACCTGCATTCCAGTGCTTGCAGGCTTGTGATCGCCAAAAAACTCTCTTCTGACCTCCCAATACTGTTTAGTTACGTTAATGTCGGTCATTGGGGTGGCGAAATAGTTAGTTAGACGAACGACCGAACTAAGGTCGCAACCCACCCGGCTTAACACGTGCTGCATGTTCGAGAATATCTGGCGCGCCTGGGCTTTCATATCATTTCGACCTACGATCTCGCCATTCAAATCAAACGCAACCTGTCCCGTCAGGAATAAAAAATCACCACATTTAACTACCTGGCACATGGGGTAATCCTTGTCCCAATCCCAGTTAGCTCTAATGAATTCAGGTTTGCTCATAGAGGCCTCATATCATTTATTATTTTGATAACTAGGGGGCTGCTCCATCCTGCACGCCGTTAGACAACTATCCGACGCAACCCCGTTACGGCTTGGCCTTCCTTTCAGCCTTGCCATGCAAAAATGATGAATAATTTTTTTATTAAACCTCACTATACGGATATGGTACTTATTGAATATGTCCATTTTTCTTTAGTCGTTAAGACCACTTCTTCTGATTTTATTTGTGCTGGCGATCATTTGCGCTGCCATTCTGACATTCGAGGTCATAGGGCACAACGTGCTATGACGCTGGTCGGGAGGTTCGCATGGTCGAAAGTGTTGATGGAGCCGCTCATGCCGATGGCTTCTCGCCGGCCAGGCACGCAGATAGGGTCTTAGAAAAAGTTCGATCTTAGTAACTATAGTGGCTTAAATCGAAGCGTGAAACGCTACTAAATCAGCAACCTCAACTTGGATGGCCAAGCGACCGCTTCACCATGTTGGGTGGTGATCTGCTCTGTCATATCTGTGCACACCCAACCCTGAATCAATGGCGACAGCAACGGCACCCTTACCAGCGACACTAGGTGCAGACGATTTAGTCAGATTGATTAACGCAGCTTCGCTTGTGCCGCAGGCAACGCGTCAGCATCATAGCAGCGTTGCACGGCGTGGCCGGCTTGTTGATGATGCGGCCACCATGTGCGCTGAATGCGTCACGGCCTATCGACGAAACTCAGCGGCAGCGAAGAGGCTCACTTGAAACTCAGGATGCCAAGCAGCGCCACTCAGCAAATGAAGCAGCCGAAATTTCAGTACGGATGCCGACATTATTCATCAGGCCATCGATGCGACTTTTTCACAAGTTCAACGCTCCCTGCCAGAGTTGCTCAAGGCCAATATCTTCGCTCGGCTCGTCCTGCACCATCCACCCCTTGATACCAAGCAGTCTACGAATGCCATAGGCGCCCCGTATATCGCGGCTGAAGTTAATCAGTGCCGAGCTCATTCGACAGCGGTCTGCTCAATTATGACTGGACCAGTACCGCCGGTGGCCCCCTGGTTCACGCCTGCGATCAGCTTACGCTGGATCTTATTGAGCTCGACTTCTTTCGTAGCTTCATCCGTTCTCTCATGGACTTCAGCCATTATCTCTAGTCTGCTCGCAATGCTCCTGCCTGCGATACCGAGCTTAGCGATTGGGAAGAACGTCATTTGGGCCTTCGGTCATGGCCAGCTCGGTCTCACTCTCGGTGCCACCACCAGCCAACTGGTTGGTAATCTCGCTGCACAACGCACGCCTACACAGAATCTCTCTGCATTCAGTGCCCGACGCTTTGCCGTCCTCGGAGGAAACGCATGAACCGGTACGACCAGTTTTATATTAATGGCCAAGGGGTCACCGCAATCAAAGGCGGCAGTTTTGACTCCTTCGATCCGAGCGACGAAAGCCTGATCACCGCCGTCGCCTCCGGCAGCGCCGAAGACGTCGACATCGTCGTCAAGGCCGCCCGCGCAGCCTTCGACGAAGGCCCTTGGCCGCGCCTGAGCGGTGCCGAGCGTGGCGCTTACTTGCGCAAGATCGCTGATGGCATTCGTGCCCACTAAGTTGGGCTGGCGATTATAGTTGGCGGGACCAGCAGATTGACCGACATTTGCAGGCAGCCACGCGGCTCCAGCGTCACCAAGCGACGCAAGCTGTCATCGACGTCGTTGATGTATTCATTTTGTCCAACATAGTGGCGCCTGGGATACCCAGGACGCCGCCAATGATGACCTTGCCAAGCTCGCCTTCGCAGTGCACTTCCGCCAGCTGAAGAGTCTGTTTCCAACGCATGGTGCTACCTCATTTGATGTACCAGCCCCAAGGCTGCGGGGTGTCGTATCCTGGCAGTACCCTTGAGCGCCTTGTGACCGCGCGCACGTCCATCGCTTAGAGCACATGTACGTGCCTTTACCCTACCTATATCTTGGTCGCGTTGACAGCGCCGTACCGCTTACAGTTTATTCGCTATGGCATGGGTAAATGGCTATCAGAATCAGAGAAGCGCCATGAAGTTAGAGACTTCGGCTTAGACATTGGCCCAGCAAACCTCCGGCTTTCTCCGTCTCTCCGGCATGTATCATTGATATCGAGGCATTTCTTGAAAAATTTCGCTTCGCCGCTCACGCCTCTACGCGCCACCTTGTAGGCTATCATTTTCCAAACTAAACGTTAGTACTGATCTTCAGCGAACGCCATCACCGCTTTACACAGCACAGGCTCAACCGATACTTGAAGATGACGTGGCAGTGGTGCCGTCGAAGTCGCAATACCGCAGCAGCGCTGGTAGCTGGAACCTCTTCTAGCGGCGGCCAATCGCCAGTTCCCCTATCTGTATCTGTCGTAAGAGATCACAGTGTTGTAAGTCGTGCATACCTACAGACAATCATTAATCTACAACTGCTCTGAATTTCTGAATCCCCTGCGTCTGGAATAACGCTTCACGAGTGCGAGCAACCCAAGCCACTTGCAACTTTTTTGCTTTAGCGGGGTTACGTCGCTAACGTGCGAGAAACGCGAACCCTAAGGATGTCCTCCCCACGCTTTTCAATCGCCCCCATCTTTCGCGGAGTCGCCTTCAGCCACCTTGTGTGCGTTGGCCATGGAATTGGGGTTATGGATAATGCTTTTCGGCTAAAAACCACTGAAGTCAAAACGATGCCTACCGAAGCCAGTGTATCAGCGCTAAGCCACCTACACTCGCATGGCGCGCATGCGTGATTAAAAAAAGGCACGGAAACGCAACCGCTGAACTTACTCAAACTGCGCCTGAAGCGCGCATCACTAATTCAGATCAGCAGCAAGAAAACTTGTCACTGACGTAGCCTTAACTGGGAATTTTTAATCTGAAATGACTAAGCTGCAACAGATCCCGATACTCAATGCTGGGCGCATTGACGTCAGCCTCGGACCCATTTCCATCGATGATGCGAAAGTATTAAGACCATGCTGGCTGAGGACCGATTGATCATCCCCTTACCACAACTCTATGGGATGCACATCAAAATGGCGCAATTGGGCAAAGAATTACAAAGGGCTATTGGCCCGGTCGGTGCAGCCGCATTGGTGCCGGCCTCGGTCCATTTGCTACGCCGCGACGAGATCGGTATTACACGGCTTTTGGATGACATCTCCGACCATTTGATCCAGACACGCTGTACCAACAGGGCGGAATCATTGTTTACGTATAACTGGGATACTGTCTGAAACTGCAGCACGATCCCATGCGAAGCGGACGTCAACGAATCGGGATCGCTGGAATAAACAAGACGCAATTTTAGAGAACATCCACATCGGGCTTATGTCACTTCTTGTTCCGCAACAATTGGCGATCGCGTATCGCCTCGCCCAATTACGCTTGCTGGTGAAGCGCGACGCAATCAAATTTCGTCAAAAAAAAAGCGACCTGATGGGCGCAAAAGAACGCACATCCCACCAAAGGAGCGTTCACTCAGGATGCAAGAAAAATTGCCACTATATTGGTAGCTAAGCTAAATTCATGCTGTTACGACTTATCAGAACTAGTTGCTTGACGCTGATCGAACACGCTCTTATGCGTCAAACCATCGCAGCATTATTCGTTGTTCAGTAATCGTGCTCCATCATCAGCCCCAAAAAAATCATGTGGAGCAAAGACACATTAAGCCTTATTGACTCTAAGTGAGAGGCGGCAATCAACGGCGTAAATAAGAAATATCCAAATTTAACATTTTACGTCGAAACAACCGCATCAGCGATTTTTTATAATCCCTAGCACGAAAATCTGCAACCGATTGGCGCGTGCCCTACCTCGTTCAGCAGGCCTCAATCAGCCAAACAGACTCAGAAAGTACCATATAGGTTTTTTTGGGTAAAAAATGATTCAATTCTTAAAAAATTTTCTTTTTTGGCGCTAAAGCCAGAATAGTGACAAAATTTTACGATTTGGGTAGAATTAGGTTTAAATTTTGATGGAGCCAGCATGCGAGATGACAGTCTTAGATCGAAACGGTGACAACAGAGCACTTCTGAGCGCTTTGGCATTTGCTTTGGTAGACCGACCCCGTGCTTCATTACTGGACTTGGCGAGGGCGGTTGGCGTGGGTAAGACCACATTGCACCGTTTTTGTCGTACCCGTGAGGAACTGATTGATAGGCTCATGGAGCACACCGCCCAAGTGCTTGGCGAGATGGCCAGCAGCACTCAGCTGGGCTCACTTCCCCCTTTCGAAGCCCTGAAGTGGCTTAACGTTTACAGCCTTGAACACAAGGAGCTAAATGCCTTCTTGCTCTTTTATTGGCGAGAAAGTGAAGCATCGAGCGCAATTGATTCCTGCTACGTGGCCGCCATAGATTCTTTCTTCCTGCGAGGCCAGCGCGAAGGCGTTTTCCGAATTGACGTTAGCGCATCGGCGCTGACGGAAATCTGGTTCTCGTCATTAACCGGCTTGATATACGCAGAACGCCGCGGGCGCATCGCTAGAGGCGGTTTGCCTGCTTTGCTCCAAACTGTATTAGTTGAGGGGATCTGCTCTTCTAATTAAGGGTAAGTTGATCACGGCGAAATTCGTATAATTTAATCGGTGGGCTCATGACTATGAAATTCTCTATTGATCAGCTTCGTGTTTTTGCCACGGCCGCCAAGAGCGACTCGTTCGGTGCTGCTGCTTTGGATCTGGGCATCTCTCAGCCTGCGGTAAGGAAATCGATCTCACAATTAGAAACAGCACTTGGAGTCGAACTCTTCAACCGAACCAGAGATAAGATTACACTTACAGGTAACGGCATTGCGCTGCTAAGTGATACCCTTAATGTACTTGAAAAGGTAGAGCATTTTAACGCAAAACTCGATTTTATCAAAAAAGCCCATTCGTGACTCTAGATAGCTCAAGAAGTAAAGTCTATTTCGCTAAGCAGCACCTATTTAACGAAGCACCAGTCGACGTACTTCAAGCGCGAGCCGCTGACTTCACGTACACAATGCCTCAAGCTTAGTGACAGGTGAATCAAGACGGTATAATAAGCAATTCCTTTAGATCAGTAATAGATGTCATCGTGTGTATCCAGCGCATGGAAAGAGCGACGCAAGCGTCCAACGTCAGCCTAGCCTAACAAACGTCAGCATCTTGCCGATGTGAATAGTTCAGTGGCTTTTTTACACTGGGCAACGCCCGCGGTTGTGGGTACTTCGATTTCGTTGACCGATTGGCGTAACGCATCTGAACGACGAAGATATGCCTTCGCGCTCCCGTTAATGTGTTCGTTCAGGCCGTCAATCGATGCTAGATAAGTCTCCGCAATGGAACTGAGACCCTGTAAACCCGATGCGGGATTGGCACGTCTGAGTAACGCTTAAAACCGCTCGGGGATACAGTCAGATAGGGTTCAAACGGAGTTTCACTTTTTGCGCGCTCGACGCGCACGGGTAGAAAGCCGCTCTTAGCGGCACTGCTGTGGCTGAAGTGACTCTACAAATTATCGACATAACGCTCTCCCGGCATGTAATCGTTTGTTGCGACCGAGAACTGCGCTTCCACGTAGTCTTGCTCTGATCCCAGGGCAAAATTCAGCACCGCGCAGTAAAGCTCGCTCTTGCCAGTGAAGTGCGCGTATAGCGAGGTCTTCTTGATGCTTGCACTCAAGCAGTGTCGTTCAAAGAAGCGGCGTCGTAACCGCGATCGGCGAAGTGCTGCGATGCCGGTTGAACGATTCGTTCAGCTACGGGGTATGCAATGAGGAATCGTAAATCGTTTCTTCAGTTGTCGGCAAGGCTGAATGTAGCATCACGTTTCATTGGCAGGCTGATCCACGTCAATAGGCAAACCAGCAATGCGCTAAGCGCCAGCAGGCCTGTCCAGGCGATAACTCCACGCCCAAAACCAATGCGGAAATCGGCGTGGCGCTTGAAGAAATGGACAGTTGAATAGCTCCCAGAAGGGCAGCGGTCGAACCCAGCCAACGCTCCCGGGAAGACATGACGAGTGATATTAACGTGGACTCGGCGATGCCCAAGCCGAAGAGTGCCAATGCCATCCCTGTCGCAATCCCAGACAACCCTAATGACGTCGTGGTGGCCGCCACGGTTGCAATAGCGCCCGTTGCCATGCATCCAGGTCAGTCGGTTGAGCCCCAGGGTAGAAACGAGTCTGCCCGCGGCTATGGCGCCGAACAAAATGGCGAAGCCCGTCACACCAAACAAGATGCCGAAAGATGGCGCGCTCAGGTGATAGATTTTTTGGTACACCAGTGTCGCGCCGCCGATGTAGGCGAACAGAAAAAAGAATACAGCAGCCACGCACAGCGCGGGCAGCAGAAAACGACGATCCTTGCCAATTGCCACGTAAGTCCTGCATGCGTCGAAGAGGTGCAACGGTTCACGCTTCTGCAGAGCAAGTGTTTCCGTTAGGTTCAACCAGCTGTTGCAAAGCACTGCAATGCCGAAGACGGCGAGTGTGAGCATCACTGCGCGCCAGCCGAAATGCGTTTCGATGAAGCCGCCCAACGCTGGGCAAGGATCGGCGCGACGCTTCAATGGTCATCAGCAATGCGAACAACTTAGTCGCCATGGCGCCACGGCTGACATCTCGGACCATGCTCATGATCACGACCAGTGTCAGCGCAGAGCCGAGCCTTTGTATGAAGCGAAAGCCGATAAGTGTCTGCAGTGGGAGGGCCCAGGCCGAAGCAAGTGAGCAAAGGATAAAGAGCATCAGGCCGATCAGAAGGGCGCGTCAGCGGCCGTAGGCATCGACGAAGGGCCCGAACATCAACTGTCCGATGCCCATCGCCAGCAGGAAAAACGTAGGGGTGAGCTGGACGCTGGCGAAGCTGCTGTCAAAGTTCCGAGCAATTTCGGGAAGGCTTGAAAGGTACATGTCGACCGCAGAGGGACCAAGGGCTCCAATTACACCCAAGCTAATAGCTAATTTAATCGGAACCCTCTCCGACTTAAAGTTGTTCATTTATTTATCTCCTGTCGATCCTGCCTGTCGAACGGTAGGTGTATGGTTTATAGAAAATTGCTTTGCTTTTGTTTAAGATTAAACCAACCTCTGAAGTAGGTGAATCGAGATTCCCAATCTGGACTAAGCCTTTAGATCGAGCAGATGAGCGCAATAATTATGCCCCTTGTAAAAATGTTGAACAGGAAGGAAACATTGCTCGCAGGTCATATCACTTTAAAGGCTAGAGCTGTTCCAATTTATTTGGTGAACTAGACGACAGATCCCAGAATTCTGGCTGGATACGTAAAAAAAAGCTCCGTGACATAACGTCTACGGAGCTAAAGTTCGATTGGATGCGCCAACCGAAACCGATGTCATCCAGCCCACTTATGCCGAATTCGTAGCAAGCCCTCAGACTGCGGGACGGTCTCGACGTCGCAAGGTAGCAGCATGACGCAATTATTTATGGGGTCTAGGAACTAACGCGTTCGGACGCTGGTAAGCGGTTCATCAGATATGATCGGGTTATGCCCTCTCATACCTGTTGAAATGCTTTGAAAGATAGCTCTCTATTATAATAGCGACTGCGAGCATTGGATTGGCAATCCTCAAACCCTAGCAAATTTCAGTCATATCAAGGTGCCTTTCATCCCGCCGTAGGTGTATTTCGCTGCCAGCCTCCCCCCAGGGATCGGAAAAGATTGACCAATGCGATCTGTCGCTCTGTACTGATCTGAATTAGCGTTGATTGGTTATTGAAGGTATTGCGCTGCACATCGAGAAAGCGCAAGTAATCATCCAGGCCACCTTCGTAGCGCGCTTTAGCCAAAGCCATGGCGGCGTCGCTAGACCTCGCCAATGCATCCCGAGCAGCTTCTTCGCGACGTAAAGTGTCAGCGGCGGCTAAAGCATCGGCGACTTCGCGGAAGGCGATTTGAATCGTGCCCTCGTAATCGGCGACGGCAGCGTCCTGACGCGCTTTAGCGAGATCCAAATTCGCACTGTTACGCCCGTGGTTAAAGATAGGCAAAGAAAGCGCGGGAGCAAAACTCCAGGCTCTAGAACCGCCACCAAAAAGATCGGAAAGCTCGGCGCTGGAACTGCCCACCGAACCAGTCAATGAAATGCGTGGGAAGAACGCCGCGCGAGCTGCACCGATGTCTGCATTGCGCGCTTTGAGTCGGTGTTCGCTGGCGAGAATATCAGGGCGCCGCTCAATTAGCGTCGATGTAGTACCAGGTGCGATGTCCTGTATCACCAACATATTGTCACGCGGTTGATCAGGAAGAAGCTGAGCGGCATAAGGGGTGCCGAGCAGCAACACCAAAGCGTTCTCCGCCTGGGCCCTTTGACGATCCGTGCTCTCCCGTTCGGCTTTGGCCTGCTCTGCGAGGCCTATCGCCTCTTGATAATCCAGAGCAGTCGCAGTACCTGACTGGCGACGTTTACTGACCAAATCGAGGGAGGCCAGGCGGCTTTCCAAGGTCTGATTAATCAATGCCAGGCGGCGTAGGGCACCATCTCGCGTTAGATAGGCCTGGATCACTTCAGCAACAAGGCTTATCTGAGCAGCTCGGGATGCCTCTTCGGTAGCCAAGTAGCTTTCTAAAGCTGCCTCAGACAGACTGCGCACACGGCCAAACAGATCGACTTCATATTCAGCCAGGCCAATTCCGACCTGATAACTACTGGTGACCCCTGAGCGCCCGGTTTGTGACAAGTCCCCAGGCAAGCGTTGACGGTTGCCGCTAACATTGCCATCGATAGAAGGCAGACGATCTGAGCGCTGTATACGGTATTGAGCACGCGCCGCTTCTATATCGGTTAGCGCTTGGCGCAAGCTGCGGTTGTTGTGCAGCGCAGTGTTCACGGCCTGACGCAAATCGGCATCGACTATAAAGCTTTGCCAATCCAGTAAGTCTGCACGAGTGCCAATAGTTCCTGATTGCTTCCATTGCGCAGTTACAGGGAGTTGTGGTCGCTTGTAATCAGGAACCAGGGAGCAGCCGCCCATGGTCATCGCCAGAGCCAGAAACGTCGGGCGAAGCATTTGGGTACTGTTCATGCTCATTGCTCACTGTTGAGTTGTTGGTCAGCGTTCTTATCGCTCGGGGTGCTACGCAACAGTGTCAATGTCCAAGTGAAGAATATGGGCACGAATATTACCCCTAGCACGGTTGCGCTGATCATTCCGCCAAGCACACCTGTCCCAAGAGCCCTTTGGCTTGCCGCTCCAGCCCCAGTAGCAATAACCAGCGGAACTACCCCCAGCATGAAAGCCATGGAGGTCATGATGATTGGACGAAATCGCAAGCGTGCCGCCTCAATCGCCGCATCACGCAGTGAATAGCCCTGTTCCCACAGATCCTTCGCGAACTCGACGATGAGGATGGCGTTCTTGGCCGCCAGGCCAATTACCGTAATCAAGCCGACCTTAAAGTAGACGTCGTTGGCCAAGTCCACGCTGGTCATGGCAAGGACTGCGCCAAGCGCTCCGACGGGCACGATTAACATCACAGTAAATGGAATAGCCCAGCTCTCATATAGGGCCACCAACAGCAGGAACACTACTACAATGGCGAAAGCGAATAGCATTAGCGCTTGGCCACTGGCTACTTTTTCTTGGAAGGACAAACCTGTCCACTCGTAGCCAATCCCTTGGGGCAGTTCACTAGCAAGGCGCTCCAGTTCTGCCATGGCTTCACCAGTACTTATACCTGGTGCTGCATCACCCGTAATGCGTATCGATGGGTAGCCGTTGTAGCGTGCAATTTGCACCGGGCCCTCCTCCCATTTAGTAGTAACAAAAGCGCTCATGGGGACTAGGGCTCCTCTTTCATTAGGCACATACAGCTTGAGGACGCTTTCCGGCGTCATCCGCGTGTCTTGCTCAGCCTGAACCACCACGCGCTGCTGTCTGCCAGCGTTAGAGAAGTCGTTGATCACTGACGAGCCAAAAGCAGCTGAAAGCGTACTGCTAATCGACTCGAAACGAACACCTTGAGCACGCGCCTGCTCGCGGTCGACCACTAGACGAAGTTGGGGAGCTTCCGCCAGTCCTTCCATCATGGCGTACAGGAACCTCGGGTTACCATTGACCTTCCCTAATAACTCGTCTCGGGCCGCCAGCAATGCATCCCGCCCCAAGCCGGCGCGGTCTTGCAGGCGCAAGGCAAAGCCGCCAGAATTTCCCAGACCTTCGATTGGAGGCGGAGGCACAGCCATGATGGTGCCGTCGTCAAGGTTAACGAAGTGCTCATTGATCGCAGCTGTTTCGGCCCCTGCCGACTGTTCCGCGGTTCTTTCTGACCAATCCTTAAGTACGGGGAAAGCCAGGGCAGCATTTTCACCCATGCCGGAAAAGCTGAAGCCCAACACGAAGAGATAATCTCCCATCGCTTCGCGAGACTTGAGGAATTGTTCGAGCAACTCGCCGGTTTCAGACGTTCTCTCGCGAGTCGCACCTGCCGGAAGCTGGATGTCGACGATCATATAACCCTGATCTTCGACGGGCACGAACGATTCAGGGAGGCGCAGATAGAAAAAACCCATCAGTACCACGATGCCTAGGTAGATCAGCATGTAGCGCCCAGCTTGTGGTACCAACTTGCTGTTGAGCATGGTATAGCGATCGGTGAGGCGGCCAAACAGACGATTGAAACCACCGAAAAAACCCCGCTTCTCATGATGGCCATCAGGGATCGGTTTGAGCAAAGTCGCGCACAGAGCTGGAGTAAAAGTCAGCGCTAAAAAACCAGAGAACAAAATCGAGACTGCGAGCGACAGAGAGAACTGCTGGTAAATCACCCCTACCGAGCCGGCCATGAAAGCAAGCGGTAAGAACACCGCAGACAATACCAAAGTGATGCCGATGATCGCTCCGGAAACCTGGCCCATCGCTTTAATAGTCGCCTGCACAGGCGGCAGTTTCTCATCCGCCATGATCCGTTCGACGTTTTCTACTACCACAATGGCATCGTCCACTAGGATGCCGATGGCCAAAACCATGCCGAACATGGTCATCATGTTCACTGAGAAACCTAGCAGATACATAAACGTGAGCGTACCGAGGAGGCACACCGGTACGACGATAGCCGGAATCAGGGTGTAGCGAACGTTCTGCAGGAACAGGAACATCACCAAGAATACTAGTACCATGGCCTCGCCCAAAGTGGCGAGAACTTTGCCAATGGCTACGCCAACGAACCGCGAGGTATCGTAGGGTACGGAAACTTCGATGTTGTCAGGAAAGTTAGCCGAGAGCTCTTGCAGCCGTTTCTTTACCGCTTCGGCAGTCTGGATCGCATTAGCACCCGGCGAAAGCTGAACAGCTGCGGCCACGGCTGGTTTGCCATTCTGACGCGCGCCAAAGTTATAACTCTGACTGCCAACCTCCAGACGCGCAACATCACCGAGCAAGACGCTGGAACCGTTCTGATTAGCGCGAAGAACGATACGCGCGAATTCTTCCGGTGAATCAAGAGTGCCTTTGACTGCCAGCGTTGCAGTCAATTCCTGATCGCTTGTACCTGGAGCGCTGCCGAAGGCACCGGCAGGAACCTGAACATTCTGCCCTCGTATTGCATTGTTCACGTCGTCAATCGACAGGTCGTAGCCCACCAACTTCTGCGGATCAACCCATACTCGCATGGCTGCTTCAGAGTCGAAGAACTGCAACTTACCAACACCCGGCAGTCGCCGGATTTCGGGGTTGATATTGCGCACCATGAAATCGGCCATAGCCGTAGTGTTCGTGTCGTTTATACCCTCTTTATAACGCAGCGTGTAGATCAACAGGAAACCGGCCGAAGCTTGCTCTGTCTGAATACCAAGGGTAAGCACGGCTTGAGGCATGCGGGCCTCGGCCTTTTTCAGGCGGTTCTGTACGTCTACTTGCGCCAATTCTGGATCAGTACCTGGTTTAAAGGTGACAGTGATCTCGGCGATGCCGTTTGAATTGCTGCTAGACTCAAAGTACAGCAGGTTTTTCGCGCCATTAAGCTCTTCTTCGATGACGGAGGTTACAGAGTCAGTCAGAACCTGTGCGGAAGCACCTGGATACGTCGCCGTTACAGTAATTTGTGGAGGTGCCACGCTTGGATATTGGGCGACTGGCAGGAACGGGATAGCCAACAAACCAGCCATCGTAATGAATAGTGCGACCACCCAGGCAAAGTTAGGACGTCTGATAAAAAACAAGGACATTAGTGTTTCTCCGGCTTAATGCGCCAGGGGCTGGGTGGCTGGGCTATCTGGTGCTTGCGCACCCTTTTGACGTGGCGTAACTGTATCGCCGGGTTTAATGGCTGCGAGCGAGCTGACGATTACCACGTCCCCTGGTGTTAGCCCTTCGGTAATTTGCCAGCGTCCATTCTGCATGGCGCCAGTGGAGACGGAACGTGCCTCCACGGCATTATCGTTATTCAGCAACATCACGCTCGCCCGGCCATCTGAAGAACGTTGTACAGCGCGCTGGGGAACTAAAATGGAATCGCTAGCCCCCTGTGGAGCCAAAACGCGGGCATACATCCCAGGCAACAACACCCCTTGGGGATTTTCAAACTTCCCTCGCAGAGCTATCTGACCGGTGCTTCGATCGACCGCGACATCAGTAAAGAGCAAAGTCCCATGGCTTTGGATGGTGGTGCCATCAACATTCAACGTCAGCGATTTTCCATCCTTGCCCGAGACTCGCCCGTCAGTCAAAGCAGCGCGCAGACGCAGGGCATCTGCTGCCGCCTGCGTAAAGTCCACATAAATCGGATCAAGCTGTTGAATACGTGCAAGCAAGGTGGTTTCGTTCTGCCCTACCAAGGCTCCTTCCGTAACCTGTGCCCGACCGATACGTCCATCGATCGGAGCTTTGACCGTGGAATAACCAAGGTTCAAACGAGCGGTTTCGACATCAGCCTGAGCAGACCGCTTGAGGGCTTTAGCACTCTGTGAGGAGGCTTTGGCAGCATCAAAGTCCTGCTGACTGACCGCATCGATCTTCACCAGCGGCTCATAACGTCGCAATGTGGCTTCTGCTTGAAAAACCTGAGCTTGAGCCTGCGCCAATTGACCCTCAGCACGAGATAACGCAGCCTTAAACGGCGCCGGATCAATCTGAAACAAAACGTCTCCGACCCTAACGTCCGCGCCTTCCTCGAACTTACGGCTAAGCACGATACCCGCTACTCGCGCGCGTACCTCTGCCACCCGTACCGGCTCAATGCGCCCCGGCAGCTCTGCGATCACTGTGAAAGGTTCGGCCTTCACAGTAAGGACATCCACTTCGCGTAGAGGCGCCTCCGCGACTGGTTCGTCCTGCGGGCCACAACCAGCCAATGCAATGGATATCAGGAGGGCGACTGCGGATGAAGCAATCCGCTCTCTAAGCTTGGTCATAACTCACCGGGGCACATGGCCTTTATCAAGGGGCGCGCATGATGCAATAGTTATTCATATGAGTCAATATTGACTCATACGACCCTAGTATGCGCCGACCCAAAGCATCCTTTGATAAGGTCGCGGGTTTTATTGCAAAATGCGCGTACGTATATTGGAAAATGGGTGACTGATGGATTTCACAGCTGCGGACGAGAAGCTATTGAAAGCGTTAGCAGTAGCGTTGGTCGACCACCCTCGCGCTAATTTTAAAGAGATTGCGCAGGCGGCCGGGATCAGCAAAGCAACGCTCAACAGATTCTGCGGCACACGCGAAAATCTTATCGAAATGCTTTTGAACTACGGTTCGGTCGTTGTAAAACGAATCATTTCTGATGCCGAACTTGCCAACACCCCACCGCTGGAGGCTTGGCATCGCTTAATCGAGGGCCACTTAACGCATCGAGAGTTGCTCGTATTTCTCACATTCCAGTTTAAGCCGGATACACTCGATATGAATGCCGGCGCAAATCGCTGGTCATATTATGCAGAGACTTTGGATGCGTTTTTTTTGCGTGGACAAAAGTTGGGGGTATTCCGCATCGATATAGCAGCGGCAGCTTTCACTGAAATTTTTGCTTCGCTGGTCTTTGGTCTGGTAGAGGCGGAGCGCCGTGGCCGAGTAGCTCGGTCAGGCATGGCTACGCTTATCGAGCATTTTTTTTTGGAGGGAGCGTCAAATCAGCCAGTCTCGTAAGCAGCACATATAGCTCAATGCACCCTGGAAGGTATTGATTATGGCCAACAGGATAGCGCAAAGGATGATCATGGCAAAACTCACCGTGCAGCCATAGCGATGCCTTGAATTACACGACTTACCGGGAGAGCGAAACGGTGGTAAGGCAAACACGCCGACAAACACCAGTTACATTTTCACGCATGCATACGTGCAAGGGTCTCTTCGCTACGCCCGGTCAGGTGCATGTATTGCATCGTGATGTCATCGAACGGGAAAAAACACCACAGTCGCGCAATATTCCGGAGCCATGTTCGACAATGTCCCACGAGCCGCCAACAGAGTTTCGACAATCCTGGTCCGCGGAATTAGACGAACTTCCTCACCACTCCTTTGGTCCGCAGCATGTGAGTGATGCGCAATGCCAAGTCGGTGGCGGTCACTCCTGGCCGCAACTCATTGCTTAAACGGGTACCGATAACGTCGGGGAAAATAAATCGGCACCGGCTCACCGAGCATCGCTGCCTGACCCTCCAGGCCGCCACGCCCCAACCGAGCACGCCAATCGCATTGATCATCGGCGTATGGCTGTCGGTGGCGACTATATCATGGGCAATGGCGATATCAGAGAACGAACGGGTTTATCCAAGACCACCACCAGTCGGTTGACCCAGACGCTGATCCATAGCGGCATGCTGGTGTACGACGGCCAGCGCGGTGCCTATCACCTCGCGCCCGCCACGCTTTGCTTCGCCAATGCCATGTACAACAGCAGCCCGCTGGTGCAGCGTGCTGCGCCGCTGATGCGCGAAGCGGCGCATGCACTGAAGGTGAATGTCGGCCTGGCAGCGGCCGACCGTGATGAAATGGCCTACCTTGAGTCGATACGCTTGAGTCGTAAGAACACACCGCGCACCGTACAAACCGGGCAGCGAATCCCCATGGAATTCGCCTGCCTGGGTCGCGCCTACCTGGCGACAATAGGCACGCAAGAACGATAGGCGCTGATGGAGCACTTCAAGTCCCGAAGCTGCGATGCGCGGTGGAAGATTTGGAAACGGAGATTGCGCACGCCTGCGAGAGCATGCGACTGAGAGGCTACTGCGCTGCGTCCTGGCAGGCAGAAGTGGTAGCCATTTCGACCCCGCTCGGCATGCGCAATTACCAGGACCACATATTGAATATCAGCGCATCCCCCCTCTGTCGAGCGAGGCAGTCGTAGCGCAATACGCCAAGCCGCTGCTGGCGCTGGCGGACGGGATCCGCGCCGATGTCGACGTACTCTGAGGCTCAGCCGGATCGGCCTGCCTGGGCAACGTGATTAACCAGGTTTCAATGAATCGAAAGACCTCAGGATGCAATAAGCCTTCAAGACTGAAACGGCGTGCAGGTCTTATCCGACGCAACGGCGGCTCCGCCCCGCCGGTGCCGAGAGAACCCATAAGCCACCAGGCAACCCAGGCCGCAACACCCCACGACCAGGCACATGGGCCACGCCGTGCCGTCGGCCAGGTGGCTGACCCACAGGCTGGCCAGCGCGGCGGTAGCAAATTGCACCGAGATGCCCAGCGCAACGCTCGCCCCGGCCTGACGTGGAAACAGCGCCATCAGGCTGGCGGTGCAATTGGCCCCGAGCAAGCCGGTAACGCCCATGTAAATCACCAGGCAACACACGATGCTCGTCAGTCCGCCCCACTCGGTCACCCCCACGCCGATCAGCGCCGCGCCTGCCCCTGCCGCCAGCAGCGCGCCTACGCCCAACATGCGTTGCGGCCCGTAGCGGCCCACCCAGCGCGCATTGATGAACGTCACCAGAATGATGCCGAGGATGTTCAGGGCGAATAATCCACTGTAGAGCCGCGGCGACACGTCAAAGTACACAACGTACACAAAAGGCGAAGCGGTGATAAAAGCAAATACGCCGCCGAACGCCATCGACATGCACAAGATCAGTGCCACCGCCCTGGGCTCTCGGACAATGGCCAGATAGGCCGCGAAAGACGCCCTCACCGACGTACCCCGCTGATGCACCGGCAGGCTTTCCTTCAAGCCCAGCGCCACCATCAACAGGCACAGGCTGGAGAGGATAAACAACGTGGCGAAGATCGTACGCCAGCCCTGGATCAGCACCAGCCAGGTGCCGACCATCGGCGCGAGCAACGTCGCCATCATGGTCAGCACATGCATCCACGACAGTACCTTGGCTGCCTGCGCCAAGCCCACCAGATCCCTGGCGACGGTCCGGGCCAGCACCACGGCACCCGCTCCGCCTAACGCCTGAACAAAGCGCCAGGCGATCAGTTGCTCGACGCTGCCGGCAAACAGACAACCCAGGGTCGCCACTACGTACAGGGTGAGAGCGCCCAGCAACAGCGGACGCCGACCATAACGGTCGGACAGCGGGCCATAGACCAACATGCCCAGGCACAGCCCGCAGAGAAAGGCGCTGATGGTGAGTTGTACCTGCGCGGCGCTGGTCGACAGGTCTTCGGCGATTTGCGGGAGACTGGGCAAGTAGGTGTCGATTGAGAACGGCACGAACGCCGTCAGCGATGACAGCAATACAATCAGCCGCGCCTGGGCATTCATCGGCCCGGCGTCGCGAGGCTCTCAAGAAACTCGGTGACCAGCCGGTTGAAGACCTCGCCCTGGTCGTCATGTACATAATGGCTGGCATCCGCCACTTCGGCGGTGCGCACCTGCGCATTGCACTCGCGCATCGCTTGCAGCGTCGGCGCCGGCAGAAAATCCGAGCGAGCGCCGCGGATAAACAGGGTCGGACAATCCAGGGCCCGCACCGCCGGCCACAAGTCAGTCGGTTCGATGCTCAGGCGCGCCTCGGCGATGCCTTGCTGATCGTGGCGCCAACGGATCGTGCCCTCGCTCTCTTTCATCGAATGCGCCAGGCGTGAGGCCAGGCCCTGCTCCGACAGGCCCGGGCGTGCCGCCTGCCAGAAAGCGCGGGCGGCTTGCCAGTCGTCGAACCGCATTGGGGTCTGGTTCATCTCGCGGCGGATGCGCGCCGCACCGTCGCCCTGGCTCGAAGACCCGGGCCCGATGTCTTCGATGATCAGGCCAATCAAGCGTCCCGGTGTTTGCCGTGCGTATTCGAGGGCATTGGCGCCGCCCAGTGAATGCCCCAGCAACACGAAGCGCTGTAAGCCGGCATGGTCGACGAAATCCTGCAGGTCCTCCACGTACGATTGCGTGTGATAGCTCGCGGCCGGGGCCCAGTCACTCAGCCCGCGACCGCGCTGGTCGAGGGCGTAGATGCAATACCCCCCCCCCAACGCCTCGACCAGCGACTCCCAGGTCTGCGCATAAGCACGCAAACCATGCAGCAGCACCAGGGGCACGCCGCTCGGGTCGCCCCAGCGTAGAAAATGCAAACGCAAGCCGGCGCGATTGGTGAAAAAGCGGCTGTCTGGGGACATGATTTTGCTCCGTGAATGCAGGGCCTGGGTCGACTTAGAAACGATCGAATCGATAAGGGCTTGGATCGATGATGGGCGCGTGCCCGCTGACAATATCCGCCGCCAGGTGACCCGCCGCCGGTGAAGTACCAAAGCCGTGCCCGGAAAAACCGGTGGCCACGGTCAGACCGGGAATTTGCGCGACCGGGCCTATTACCGGGTTGGAATCCGGGGTCACATCGATAGTGCCTGCCCAGGCTTGGGCGATCCGGGCTTGCTCGAATACTGGCCAGGCCGCCTTGAGGTTATTCATAGCATCATTGTTAAGCCGCGGGTTGGCGGCGGGGTCTTGCATGCGTACACGCTCGAACGGGCTGATGCTGTCGGCCGACCAACGCCGGGACAGCGCCAGGTCGTTGAAAAAATACTTGCCCAGCGACACGTTCAATACGCTGCGCTGCGCACGAAATTGCGGCATGTATTGCTTGGCAAGCAACAGGTGATCGAGGGTCAGGAAGGCGTCCAGCTTGCCACGCTGGGTAATGATGAAGCCGCCGTCCTTGTGCTTGCGAAACGAAAAGTCCGGCGCGCCCACGGCAACTTCAGTGGGGCCTTGCATCGGATGGGTACGCAACACCGAACAGGTCAAGGCCAGCGTCGGCAAGGACACCCCGAGGTTGCCCAAAAAGCGCCGCGACCACATGCCGCCGGCGAGCAATACCTGATCGCAGCGGATCTCGCCTTTCTCAGTGACCACGCCACTGACCCTGCCGGCAGACATCTGCAGCGTACGCACCGCACATTGCTCGATGATCACCACGCCCAGGGCCATCGCCGCCTTGGCAATCGCACTGCTGGCCAGCGTCGGCTCCGCACGCGCGTCGGACGGCGTGTAGATCCCACCGGCCCAATTGCCCTCGCCGCCCGGCACCAACTGCTCGATCTCGCGCTTGCTCAGCAATCGAGAATCAAGGGAAAGATGCTCGACCGATTTGAGCCAGCCTTCATGCATGGCCATCTGCGTGTCGTTGCGGGCGACAAACATGATGCCTTCTTGCCGGTAGCCCACATCCGCGCCCACCCGCTCAGGCATTTGTGCCCACAAGCGGTCTGCGGCCAGGGCCAGCGGAATATCGTGGGCGTGGCGGCTGGTCTTGCGCACCCAACCGAGGTTGCGCGAGGACTGTTCGCCGGCGATACGGCCTTTTTCCAGCACCACCACCGGGATGTTGCGTTCGGCCAGGGTCAGCGCGGCCGTCAGGCCGATGATCCCGCCGCCAATAATGACAACGGACGTGGCGGTGGGAAATTCGGTGGACGTATTCACGGGCGCAATAGTCGGGGCCATGATCAAGACTCGCAAAACAATAAAGGTCGGCCGTG